>JAITRV010000272.1 GCA_031288215.1 Spirochaetaceae bacterium
CCTTGATTACTCTCAATGACTCGATAGATCCAAAGAAATTTAACCACGGACCACACGGACAAACACGGACAAACGCATGAATTTCAAACAACAAGTCCGTGTTGGTCCGTGTGTGTCCGTGGTTCTTCTTCTTTTTTTGAGTAAATGCAGGAGCCCTGCGGTTCATTGGATGCTGTATTGAAAAACAGGGAGGGGCGGTTTATACTGAGGGCAGGAGGCAGTCATGGTACCGGCAGAGAACCAGCAGCGGGAAGGCCCGCTGCCGTCCCCCTCCGGCGGGACCTATACCTATGCGGATTGTCTTTCCTGGGGTGAGGAAGTCCGGGCCGAGATAATCGACGGGGAAATCGTCATGACGGCCCCTCCCATGAGGCGGCATCAGGAGATAAGCCGGAATTTGTTCTTAAAAATAGGGAATTTTTTGGAGGGTAAACCCTGCCGCCTCTACGCCGCCCCCTTCGCCGTCCGCATCTTCCCCCGGCCGGACAACAGTGACCACACGGTCCTGGAACCGGACCTCGTGGTGGTCTGCGACAGCGCAAAACTTGACGACCGGGGCTGTAACGGTCCTCCGGATCTGATTGTCGAGATCCTCTCCCCCACCACCGCCCACCTTGACAGCGGTGTCAAATTCCGCGCGTACCTCCAGGCGGGGGTTCGGGAATACTGGATCGTGGACGGGGACGCCAAAACGGTCCATGCCGGTGTCCTCCACGCTAACCAATACCTGGTCTCCGTCTATGACGAAACCCAGACGGCGCCGGTCACGGTCCTGCCGCCCTGCCGCATAGAGCTCCGCTCCGTCTTTGCCGGGTAGGGACCGCCGCCCGTGACGATTTGGTTTGCCAGCGGAAACTTCCATAAGCGGGAAGAGCTTGCCGCCATCCTGGAAGGCCACCGGATCCGGATCCCCCCGGAGGAGGGCATTGACTTTGCCCCCGAGGAGACCGGGGCCTGTTTCCTGGAAAACGCGCTTATCAAGGCCCGGGCCCTGTACCGGCAGGTTCTGGCCCCGGTCATTGCCGACGATTCGGGGCTCTGCGTTGACGCCCTGGGGGGCCGCCCGGGGATCTACTCCGCCCGCTACGGGAGTACCGTCGGACCGAAGGTCCGCAGACCAAAGGTCCGCAGACAGCCCCTGGACGACCGGGAACGGAACGCCCTGCTCCTGCGGGAACTGGAGGGACATTCCCAGCGGAGCGCCCGCTTCGTCTGCGCCATGGTCCTCCTCCTGGGGGAAGACCGCTTCTTCGCGGCCCAGGAAACCCTGGAGGGGGAGATAGTCCGGGAAAGCCGGGGTTCCGGGGGCTTCGGCTACGACCCCCTCCTCTACCTCCCCGGCCGGGGCTGTACCGTGGCGGAACTCAGCGAGGAGGAAAAGAACCGGATAAGCCACCGGGGAAAGGCCGGCCGGGTTATCCGGGAAATCCTCTCCGCCCTGTGGAGGGACTTCTTTTAACCCAAAGGTACATCATTCAGATCAAGGAATCGCCGGAACCACGGCGGGAACGGGCGGCAAGGGCAGGAGTCTCGCGGTTTTTCGGGAGCTTCATAATCTATGGAAGACTTCTCCTGTCGTAACTATTCAGCCGGATCCGGCAAAAATCTGTAATTCCTTATGCCGCAAGGTATTGCGTATTCAGGTTTATTCAGAGATCAAATGAGTCAAATCGGCTCATTCTTTATAATATAAGGAATGAGCTAAAAAGAGGCTGAATGATCAGCTCCTGTCAATGATTTTTTTAACTGATTTTTAACCTGATTTTTCTTGACAATATATCCGGTCAGGAGATATAATGGTTTTAACGTAAGCGCTTACGTTACACTATTCAAACTGGGGAAGAACCATGAAAATCAAGCGGATTGTATTGGCGTTTTTGGCGCTTGTTTCGTCTGTTTTCGCGTCCGGCAAACAGGGGAGCGTGTCAAACAAGCTTTTCATTTACGCGGCATGATGTATACGGCCCCAGTAAAATTTCGGGATGATTGAGGAGGAAGAAATGAGAAAAGGAAACATGGTGTTTTGTTGGGTACTGCTGGCGGTAACGCTTGTCTCCGCCCCTCTTTTTGCCGGAGGAAAAAAGGAACCCGCGGGGGGGCCTGTGGATCTCTCCGGCCTTAGCATGGAACAACTAATTGCGGGCGCGAAAAAAGAGGGACGTATCGAATCGGTAGGTATGCCTGACGATTGGGCTGACTGGGGCAGTTCCTGGAAGGCTCTTAACGAAAAATACGGGCTTACTCATTTTGATACCAATATGTCGTCGGCTGAAGAAATTGCCATTTTCAAGGCCGAAGCGGACAGCCCTACCAAGGATATAGGCGATGTGGGCCATGCCTACGGCAAGATTGCCATTGCGGAAGATGTGGTACAGGGGTATAAGCCCAGTACTTGGGACAGTATCCCCGACTGGGCCAAGGACCCTGACGGCCGCTGGATTTTAAGTTATACCGGGACTATGGCCTTCATTTATAATCCGCAGCTTACCGGAGGGCCGGTACGGAGTTGGGCCGATGTGGCTAAGGGGAGCTATAAGGTCAGCGTCGGCGATGTTATCGGCGGCGCATCCTCCCAGGTTATGGTCATCAGCGCGGCCATTGCCAACGGCGGCGGTCTTTCCAATGTGCGTCCGGGCATTGAATTCTTCAAGACCCTTGCCAAGGCCGGACGCATCGATCCTGCCAACGGACAGTGGGTGGACCGGCTTTCCCGGGGTGAGATAGCCCTGGCGGCCAATAACTACGATTTCAGGTTCCTCGGCTTCCGGGAGCAGGTCAGGGCTGTTGATTCGAAGCTAAACCTCGAAGTGGGTATACCCCAGGATGGGGCCGTTACCTCAGGCTATTGCCTTATCTTCAATAAATATTCGCCCCATCCCCACGCAGCGGCCCTTACTATTGAGTACCTTTTAAGCGACGAGGGCCAGATAGACCGGGCCCGTGGTCTTGCCAAGCCCATACGGGATATACCGCTTCCGCCTGATGTCCAGGCCCGGGTGCTGCCCGGTTCGCAGTACGGGAATACGACGCCGGTTGCCGATGTGAACGTGCTTTCCGCGGCCTGCAGCGAAGTAGCCCGTCTTTGGGAGGCCGAAGTGCTTCCTCTCATGCAGTAGGTTTTTCCTTATAAGACACGCCGATTCCCGTACCGCAGGGTCCGGAGATCGGCATTACAAGGGGTTTTACTTGAACAAACGCCGTTCTTTTATCCATATAGCGCCGGTGATACCCTTTTTCTTACTCTGTATTTTCTTTTTGTTTTTTCCCCTTGGCAATATGGTTATCACCGGATTCAGATCTCCCCGGGGCGGGGGCTTTACCTTTCAAAATTACAAGGATATTTTTACTCAGGCCATCTATCTTGCGGCCATACGGAACAGTTGCTTTTTATCCTTTCTTTCCGCTTTTATCGGCCTGATTATCAGTTTTGCCACTGCCCTTTCTTTAAGCAAAATCAGCGAGCGTTCCAAGGGCCGCTTTATGTCCTTTCTTAACATGGTTTCCAATTTTGCGGGTCTTCCTTTAAGCCTTGCCTTTATGATCATGCTGGGAAACGCCGGGGTTATGGTGCTTATACTGAGGACTTTGGGGTTTGATATAGGCAGGTATTTTAACCTTTTTTCACGTCAGGGGCTTTTGCTACTCTATGTGTATTTTCAGATACCCCTGGGAACCCTGCTTATGATACCCGGTTTCCAGGCCATCAGAACAGAATGGAAGGAATCATCTGATTTGATGAGGGCCAACAGCCTGCAGTTCTGGTGGTATGTGGGGCTTCCCATGCTTATCCCCAGCTTTGCGGGAACCTACGGCATGCTTTTTGCCAACGCCCTCACCGCTTATGCCACGCCTTATATGGTGATGTCAACCAACTATCCGTTGCTTCCTCTTAAAGTAACCACCATGTTTACCGGAGAGGTGGCCCGGCAGCCGGAAATGGGTTCGGCCCTTTCTCTGGTGATGATCTCGATTATGCTTTTGGTTATCGGTCTGTGTAATCTCTTTAAAACGATTTTTTATAAAGGGGGCAGGAGATGAAACGTTCGTCCATGCTGCCCTATATTACCCTTGCCCTGGTGGGGATCTTTTTGCTTCTTCCCATTTTCACCATAGGAATCTACTCCTTTGTAACCACCTGGAAAGGCGTACTGCCCCAGGGTTTTACCCTCCGGTACTATGCGCAGGTATTTAGGGATCCCCGCTTTACGGCATCCGTAATCAGGGTCGTATCCATCAGCGTAGCGCCTATTCTGATAAGCGGTACCTTGGTGCTCCTGGCCCTGTATTCTTCTATACTATATTTTCCCTGGCTGGATAAATACATCCAGAGTATTTGTATGCTGCCCCGTACCATGAGCGGCGTTATCATGGCGATTTCGGCCCTGTCCCTCTATGCGGGAACCAGGACGCCCTTTGCAAACCGCATTGTCATGCTTACCTGCCTGTACTGCATTACCATACTTCCCTTTATCTACCAGGGTATCAGAAATAATCTCCATGCCGTCAATATTCATCAGCTTATTGAGGCCGCTGAAATTCTCGGTGCGGGCAAGCTCTACGCCTTTTTCCGTATTGTGATTCCCAATATCCTGTCGGGCATCATGGTATCGGCCCTGCTTGGCATGTCCGCCATATTCACCGATTATGTGGTGGTTAAAATTATCGCCGGCAGCCGCTATATTACCGCACAACAGGTCTTGTACAGCGCCCGTGATCAGATGGGACAGTATTCCAGCGTTATTGTACTGATTATCTTTATACTGATAATGGTTATATCAGGAATTTCCTACAGCCTTAAAAACAAAAGCAGTCAAACTAAGCCGGTTTCAACGGAAGAATAGACCAGGCAAATATCGTTTATGGAGTGGTTATGGCGTACATACAGTTTGAAAATATCGAGAAGAAGTTTGACAACAATACCCACGCTTTAAGGGGAATAAACCTTAGTGTCGAGAAAGGTGAGTTGGTTACCCTTTTAGGACCTTCAGGTTGCGGCAAGAGCACCTTGCTTCGCTGCCTTGCGGGGCTTGAGTCGGTGAACAGCGGAAAAATCTACCTTGACAATAATGACATTACCGGTCTTTCTCCAAAACAAAGGGAGATAGGGATGGTGTTCCAGCAGTACAGCCTCTTTCCCAACATGACGGTGGAGCAGAATGTGGGCTTTGGCCTTAAGATCAAAAGGATGGAAAAGAAACTTATCCGGGAGAAGGTAAAGACCATGCTAGACCTGGTGGGTCTTTCGGAAAAGCCGCGTCAGTACCCTCATCAGCTTTCAGGGGGGCAGCAGCAGCGCGTGGCCCTGGCCCGGGCCCTGGTTATGGAACCAAAGGTGCTGCTCCTTGACGAACCCATGAGCGCCATAGACGCCCTTTTAAGGCGGAGTCTCCAGATAGAGATACGGCGCATACAGCGGAGCCTTAAAATAACCACGATATTTGTAACCCATGATCAGGACGAAGCCATGGTCATGTCCGACCAGATACACCTGTTTAACGTGGGGGTCATTGAGCAGTCGGGAGTTCCTACAGAACTCTACACAAAGCCCCGGACTACTTTTGCCGCGTCGTTTATCGGACACTACAATATTGTAAAGGCGTCTGATTTTAATGCCCTGTCGGGACAGCGTTTTGAAGGTGAGCATGTGGCTATCAGGCCCGAAGTTATCGGCATAAGCGCCGACGGAAAGGACGGAGGGGATATATGGCTTAAGGGGACGGTCAAGGGGAGCATACCCCATGGGAACGTGCTGCGGTATACGGTTAGCTGTGGGGCCGTGCAGTTTGACGCCGATGTACTCTTTGACGCATCCCGCCTTTTCAGCGAAAGCAAGGATGTATACCTTTCTTTTCCCCTGGATCAGATACTGTCCCTGCAATAAGGACGGCCTATAGATGAACATAACCTTTTTCCTGAATCCAAGGGAGCATAGTAATGAAAACAACCCTGGCGTATTTTGATATATTTCCGAAAATTGTACGTGCTCACAAGAAGGGGACTATACGCATAGAACCCCGGGGGCTTCATGCGGCGTTTGAGGATGGCGTGCCTTATGAGCTTACGGTGGTGCCGATGAACGAGACCAATCTCAATGAGACCGAAAGGCCGTACCGGGTGTATGAACTGGCGCCCAAGGGGGGGAGCCTTGAGTTTTCCCATGAGTTTGGCGATGAAGGCCGCTATGCCCTGCGTATTAAACCCAAAAGGGAACTGCCGCCATCGCCGCCGAGGCGGCAACGCTGGCCCGCGTACCTGGTACCCCAGACTTTGTATGTATACGCCCTTGAAGAGGATCTGTTCCGTCTGCGTCCCTACCGGGGGGATATGCATGTTCATAGTTTCCGTTCCGACGGAGCGGAGTCGCCAGGGGTGGTGGTTTCGGATTACCGCAGGGCGGGGTTTGATTTTCTCGCCCTTACCGACCATGAACAGTACGATCCTTCTCTTGAGGCTATTGACGCCTTTAAAGGGGTTCCCATAGATCTTTGTCTGTTTCCCGGCGAGGAGGTGCATCCCCCTGGGGATAGTACCCATTATGTGCATTTTGCCGGGGCGTACAGTATCAATGATATTTTTAGGAATGAGCCGGGCCGTTACGAGAGGGAAATCGCCGAGACGGCCAAGGCCTTCGAGCTTCCCCAGGGCATTAATCCTTTAAAATACGCTTCCTGTCTTTGGGTATGCGGGGAAATTAACAAGGCCGGGGGCTTGTCCATCATGGTCCATCCTCATTGGATACAGGAGGATGCCTACCATATTCCTGAAAAGATGTGTATCTATATGCTCAGGAATGCTCCCTTTGACGCCTTTGAGCTGACCAGCGGCCATAGTCAGGCGGAAAATCAGATGCAGATAAGCCTTTGGCAGCAGCTCAGGGCCGAGGGTTGCGTCATTCCCGTTGTGGGTTCCAGTGATTCCCATAGCACGGAAGCGCCGGTTACCTGGTTTAATGTATCCAAGATGGCGGTTCTCGCTGAGGATTGCGGCAAGGACGGCATAATGGACGCGGTGCGGAACAGACAGGTTGTGGTTATGGAACAGTACCCCGGCGAGGTCCTGCCCCGGCTTTACGGGGAATACCGGTATACCGCCTTTGCGCTTTTTCTTCTTGAGGAGTATTTTCCCCTTCATGACGAGCTTTGTTTTGAGGAGGGGAGGCTCATGAAGGAGTATGTCTGCGGCGATAGAGGGGCGGCGGAGCTTCTTGCGGTTCTGCGGGGGCGTTGCGGGGCTTTGATGCGGAAGTGCTGGGACGGATCGAAAACATCTCAAATATACTGACGGGCAAGGTAGCGATGTCAAGCTTCCTTGGGCGTTATATCACATATTGGGTAAAACTTGAAGGGTACGGCGCGAATACTATACTTATTGTGGATGATTCCAATCCGGGCATTAGCGGTTCCTCGGGCGATCCGGTTAGCGGCAGTTCCGTTGTCGGCTGTCCCATTGAGGGAAGTGTCGAATTATCGTTTGACACACAGAAACTACATGTGATTAATGCGGAATAAGGTATGCTTTCAGTCGATTTTATCAATGTCGGATACGGCGATTCGATTCTTGCCCGTGATACCGGCGAAGGGGAGCGCGGGCCTTTTACACTCTTAATTGACAGCGGTGATACGAATACTGGCGCGGCATATCCAAATTCATGCCGCATCAACGCGGCGGATTTTCTTAAACAGGAAGGCGTTACGGAGATTGACGTGCTTTTACTTACGCATCTGCACCGCGATCACATCGGCGGACTTCCGAAAATTATAGAAAACACTGTGGTAAAAGAATTATGGACGAATTATATTCCCGATTTCCCTACGGGGAAAACAGAAGTACGGCAAGGAACCCATTGGGATGATGCCGGCAAAGATACTGCCTTTTCGCTGAATTTGTATCTTGACATACTAGAGAAGCTACGCGCAACTGGTACAATTTTTAGGGTTTTGAACAGTACCGTGACTCCTTCTTTTTCAAAGCGGATTGGCGAAAGGTTTTTTATTGAATGCGCTTTTGCGGATTCAATACTATATCGGAGACAGAATGAACTTGCCGCAGATATCTTCTCCCGTAAAAAGAATACCGTGGATACAAAAGATGAATATCTGTATAACAAAATAAAGAATTTAAATTCAATTTTGAATGACTCAAGTATCCGCGTAACTTTAAAACACAAGGATACGGTAATAGCGCTGCCGGGAGACGTAAGCGCTTCATCATGGCTGCGGAATCAGCCCAAAAAATGCACTGTCCTTAAAATACCACATCACGGTCACCGCGATGGAATGTCGGAAGAACTTGTTTCGTTTTTGAGACCGGAGTATTTTGTTTTAAGCGTGAGTAATGACCGAAAAGACGCGTGTCCGCATTCCGATTCTGTTGCTATTATAAAAAAATACGCAAAAAAATGCTTTGTTACCGATGCATTGTCCATTCCCCTTGTTGCGGAAAAGAAATTTCATTCATCAGTGCGGTTTAAATTTGAAGACGGGATTATTTTTGCGGGATCGCACAGGTGCCGCGTATGATGAGATTAGGCTGAATAATTATGTTTTCCCGCTCCGGTTCCGAATCATGCACCAGTTGAAGGATCAGATCGATGGCGCTTATAACAAGTTTATCTAGGGGCTGTTCAATGGTAGTCAGGTTGATGCGTGACAACCTTGAGATGGAGATGTTGTCAAATCCGAGTACGGAAAGATCGCAGGGTATGCGGATCTTTTTTTCATCCGCAGCCTGAATCGCCCCGATTGCCATTGTATCAGTTGCCGCAAAGACGGCGGTGTAAGGCATGTCCGCCGAGAAATTTTTTTTCGCAAGCATGTAACCATTTTCTATCGAACTTGTTGAGGACATATTATCAATAATTGCCGGCTGAAGCTTGTGCTTCTTACACGCGGCAATATAACCGGCCGACCTGTTTCTATGCGTAAAGCTTTGCGGTCTGTTTCCAAAATACAAAATTGACGAGTGACCAAGCGAAACAAGGTATTCGGTACCTATAAATGCCCCCAGGTAATTATCAACGGAAACATGCGTATAAGTTTTTTCCGGAAGATTATCCCCTATGAACACAATAGGAATTTGCGATAAATATTTTTCCAGCGCCGTATACGAATTTGAATTTACCGGGACAATGATTACTCCGTCCACCTTGCGGTTGATAAGGATTGAAACCAATTCCGTCTCATGTTTGTTTTGCGCCATTGAATTGCACAATATTAAATTGTACCCTTTTTCGCGCGCATATATTTCAGCCTGGGAAGAAAGTTCCCCCATAAAAGGGTTGTCCATGCCGCTTACCACGAATCCGATGAGCTTGCTTTGTCCGCCGGCAAGCGTGCGCGCGGTTATATTTGCCGTATAGCCAAGTTTTTCACAGGTCTCAAGAATGTACTCGCGGGTTTTTTGGCTTATACCGGGTCTCCCCGAAATCGCTCTGGATACACTTGCGTATGACACATTTGTCGCTTTTGCGATGTCATAGATAGTCAATCGTTTTGTCTGCATCAACCGTTCCCCCCAAGATACTATTGATCAGAATAATTATAACCTGAAATCTTAGTGAAAGTATACCTCTATACATGATTTTTGATGGAAAATTCCTGGTAAGAAACTGTACCTGCGTTCAATCTGGAAGTGCAACACCTGAGGGCCTGGGGTTGTCTAGAAAGTAAGGCCCGGGCAGCCTTTGTAATGAAACAGCCTGGGTTACCAGAGATAAAACCCTATCTCCTGCCGAGGGAATCCCCCCTTATCCCGCCTGCTTCCTCGCTGCTTCATCGTCCGGTATACCTGCTTGATATTATATCCAAGGGACAGTATCCCCAGCCAGCGGTTGCTTTTGTCATCCCCGCAGTAAAAATCTCATGAACCCCTCGTATCCCGACATGATTGCAACAACGGGTAGATAGAGTATACAGTAAGACATAGAAACCAAGAGGAGGGGATCTATGTCACAGAAAAAATATTTGGTAATCCTGACAAAGGATGAGGAAACCCTGCTTCATACCATCATCAACAAGGGAAAACACGGGGCCCAAAAACGCAAACAGGCACAGGCGCTGCTCCTTGCCAACGAAGGATATACCGATGAAATGATAGCGGACCGGGTTGGTATGCATTGCCGGGCCATAGAATCATTACGACAGCGGTTTGTCGAGGACGGTTTTGAGGTAGCCCTTGAGGGAAAACCCCGTGGACACCGGCCCCGTTCCATCCAGGGGGAAGAGGAGGCACGGCTTATCGCCCTGGTGTACGGATCGACGCCGGAAGGCTGTGCCAGCCGGACCATGCGGTTATTAGCGGACACCTGGGTAACCCTTGAGAAGTGGGACACGAAAACGGTGTCCCGAGAGGCCATCGGGCAGACATTAAAAAAAACTCACCTTAAACCCCGGCAGAACCGGGAATGGTGCATACCGCCTGAAGGGAACGGGGAATTTGTAGCCTGCATGGAAGATGTGCGTGATGTATACACCCCGGAGCGGGACACCAACCGTCCGGTGGTCTGCAAGGATGAGAGTCCGAAGCGGTTGATAGGGGAAACGCGAGTGCCGCTGCCGGCAGAACCGGGAAAACCCGCCTATTTTGACCGGGAATAGGTGCGGAACGGAACCTGTGATATCTTCATGTTTGTGGCCCCCCTTGAAGGCTGGAGAAGGGCCGAAACAACCGAACGGCGGACCGGTAAGGATTGGGCGGGGCAAATCAGACGCCTGGAGGATGAGGATTTTCCGGATGCTGAAAAAATCATTCTGGTGATGGACAATCTGAATACCCCTAGTATCGCGTCCCTGTATGAAACATTTCCTCCTGATGAAACGAAACGGATAAAGGATCGCCTTGAGATACATTATACGCCCAAACACGGGAGTTGGCTTAATATGGCGGAGATAGAGTTGAATGTGATAAACAACCATGGGCTGTCACCACGGATACCCACGATAGAGCAGATGAGGGAAGAAGCGGCGGCATGGAACCGGAGGCGCAATAAGGAAGCCTGTAAAATCAACTGGCGATTTACTACCGCCGACACCCGCATTAAACTGAAACGACTCTACCCGCAGTTTGAATGATGTCGGGATACTAGCCGAAATTAAGTCTAAGTCCTGTATAGACATAGACTTAAAATAAGCCTATTTACGAGAATTCTGGACTGTACAAGGGTTTTTAATTCTTTATCCTGTCGAGATTTAGTAGTTTGTCTATTTTCTTGTAGTGTAGTGATTTAGGTGGTTTCGGCTCGGTTTTTATTGTGGCGCACACCCCTTTTTCACTTAGAAAAATTACGGCGCAATGCGCGCCCTTTACTCTTTGAGCTTTGTTCTTTACTCTTTGTTATGTATATTTGTAGCAGAAGGAGACCCTATGGATTCGTCGGAACGGGGATACTGTTTTACCGCGATAGTCGGGCAGGAAGATATGAAGACGGCCCTGGTGCTGAACGCCGTCAACCCCAACCTGGGAGGGGTGCTGATCCGGGGGGAGAAGGGGACCGCCAAATCGACCGCGGTCCGGGCCCTGGCGGAATTGCTGCCCCCCCGGGAACAGGTGGCGCACTGCCGCTTTGGCTGCGATCCCCATGACGAAGAGCGCCTCTGCGCCGAATGTGTCGAAAGGCGGGATCAGGGGGAGGCTCTGGAAGGGGTATTCCTCCCCATGCGGGTGATCGACCTCCCGGTGAGCGCCACCGAGGATCGGGTGGTGGGCACCCTGGATATGGAACACGCCATAAAAACCGGGGAAAAACGCTTTGAAACGGGGATTCTCGCCCGGGCAAACCGGAATATCCTCTATGTGGACGAGGTAAACCTCCTGGACGATCATGTGGTGGACCTCCTCCTGGACTCCGCCGCCATGGGGGTGAACACCGTGGAACGGGAGGGAGTCTCCTATACCCACGCCGCCCGCTTTATCCTGGTGGGGACCATGAACCCCGAGGAAGGGGACCTGCGGCCCCAGCTTTTGGATCGCTTCGGCCTTTCGGTAACCGTTACCGGGGAGGGGGACACGGCGGCCCGGGTGGCGGTCATGGAGAACCGCCTGAAATTCGAGAACGACCCCGATGCCTTTTTTGCGGAATACGAGCCGAAACAGGAGGAACTGCGCCGGCGCATCCTGGAAGCCCAGCGGCTCCTGGGGAAAGTCGCCTATTCCCGGAGCATCCTGGAACGGATCGCCGCCATCTGTATCAAGCTGGACGTGGACGGCCACCGGGCGGACATCGGAATGCTGAAAACCGCCATGACCCTGGCGGCCTTTAACGGGCGGCAAGCGGTAAGCGAGGCGGATCTGCGCCAGGCGGCGCGGCTGGTCCTGCCCCACCGGATGCGCCGGCGGCCCTTCGAGGATACCGGCCTTACCCTCGAAGACCTGGAGAAGCTATAATTCCCGGGGGTCCCTTTTGGGGAATTAAGGGCGAAGCATAAAGAAGGAAAAGAAGTGAAGAAAGAAGGGACTTATCGCGGAAAGCCCCTCCGGGGCTTTCCGTTTGTGGCGGTGCCCGGACAGGAGGCGGTCAAGCGGGCGCTGCTGTGGAACCTGGTCAATCCCCGGATCGGCGGCCTCCTCATTGCCGGGGAAAAGGGGACCGCCAAGTCCACCCTGGTCCGGGGGCTGAGCGCCCTCTCGGAAATGAGGGTGGTGGAGCTTCCCCTGAACTGTACCGAAGACCGGCTGGTGGGGGCCATCGACCTCAAGGCTGCCCTCCGCCAGGGCCGGCGGGCCCTGGAAACCGGCCTCCTGGGGGAGGCCGACGGGAACATCCTCTACGTGGACGAGGTGAACCTCCTGAGCGAGCACCTGGCCCACGCCCTCCTGGGGGCCGCCGCTTCCGGGGAAAACGTGGTGGAGCGGGAGGGGATCTCCGCCCGCCAGGGAAGCCGCTTCGTGCTGATCGGCACCATGAACCAGGAGGAGGGCTCCCTGGGGCCCCAGCTTCTGGACCGCTTCGGCCTCTACGTGGAGGCCCTGGGGGAAAAGGACCTGGCTATCCGGGTGGAGATCCTCAAGCGCTGTATCGACTTCGAGGCCGCCCCGGCGGCCTTCAGCCGCCACTACCGGGAAGAAACCGAAGCCCTGCAGACCCGGATCGCTGCGGGGCGGGCCCTCCTGCCCGAGGTCAAAGCCGGGGAAAACGCCCTGACCCTGGCCGCAACCCTGGCCGCCGCCGCCAACTGCGCCGGCCACCGGGGGGAACTGGCCCTGATCGAGGCGGCCCGGGCCATTGCCGCCCTGGGGGGCCGGCGGGCGGTGAACCTTGAGGATGTCAAGCTGGCGGCGGCATACGCCCTCCCTCACCGCCTCCGGGAGGCTGCCGGGAAGCCGGAGCCGCCTCCGCCGCCCCCGCCGCCAAAGCCGCCCACGGTCTCCCCCCGGGAAGTAGAGGACCCGGATCCGCCGGATGCCCCGGCGGATCCATCGCCATTTGATGAAGGCCCCGCGCCCCCCTCACCGGAACCCCCTCCGGGGGCCCTTCTGAGGATCGTCGAGGGGGAAGAGGACCTCCAGCGTTCCGGGGCGCCCTTTGAGATCCCCCAATGGCAGGACCCCCGTACCGGCGCCGCTTACCATCCGGGCTCGGGACGGCGGGCGATGGTCCGCAGCGACAACCGGCAGGGGCGGGTCGTGGGGGCCCGGCTTCCCGGCCGGGAAGGGGTTCGGGACCTCGCCTTTGACGCCACCGTGCGGGCCGCGGCGCCCTTCCAGACGCGGCGGGACCGGAAGGGCCGGCTCATCGCCATTGAAGCGGAAGACCTGCGGGTGCGGATCCGGGAGAAGCGGGTGGGGGGCTGCATCCTCTTTGTGGTGGATGCCAGCGCCTCCATGGGGGCGAACCGGCAGATGCGGGAGGTGAAGGGGGCGGTGCTTTCCATGCTGAACTTCTCCTACCAGAAACGGGACCGGGTGGGGCTCATCGCCTTCCGGGGGGACCGGGCGGAACTCCTCCTGGGGATCACCCGGTCGGTGGATCTGGCCCAAAAGAAGCTGGAACAGCTTCCCACCGGGGGCAGGACCCCCTTAGCCCGGGGGCTGGAACTGGCCTATGAGGTGGTCATGGGGCTGCGGATGCGGGACCACGACAGCTCCCCCATCATCGTCCTGGTAACCGACGGCCGGGCCAGCAGCAGCCCCCAGGAGCAGGCCGCCCCCTTTCCCGAAGCCCTGAAAGCAGCGGAGCGGATCGGCAACCAGGGGATTCACACGGTCCTGCTGGATACGGAAAACGGTTTTATCCGCCTCCATCTCTGCCAAAAACTCAACCAGAAGCTCCGGGGGAAGCTGATCACCATGGAGGATCTGAAAACCGAAGGCATCCTGCGGGCGGTTTCCGCGGCCCAGGCGGCGCCCTTCAACCATCCCGGCTCCTCCGAATCCACGCCCCAGGCGCCTGTCCATGCGACCTATACCCCGCCCCGCCGGTGGGCAGCGCCGGATCCGTAAAATCGACCCCCCTCCTCACGCCCATTGCTGTTTGCCCGCTGTTTTTTGCTCGCTGTTTTTTGTTGACTTTCCCTGAAAGCCCTGATAAAATAAGGTTCGTATATTTCAGAGGAAGTGAGGTGGCCGGTCCTGGGCCGGGAATCCTCCGCTATCCCGTAACTGTAACCGGGGTTCGTTGAGAACGAACCGCAGAACCCGCAAGCCAGGAGACTTTGGTATACCGGCGGCCTCTTGAGAGGCCGGCCCCTCAGGCAGCTCTCAGTCAGGATTTTTTGCAGGGCAGGTAAAAATCCGGGGCGTAATGGGCGCCGGGGCATTATTTTTTCAGGCTTCGAGGACCGAGTCATGAGAAGAAAACCGCCGTAGATGCCATGCGGCGGGAAATCTTCAAGGTTTTTCTCTTTCGGACCGGAGGTCCGCCTGTTTCTCGAGCAAAAGGAGTGAACCATGTCAAGGAAAAGTTATGCAGGACAAAATTTTCTCCGCAAGGAGTCCTTTCATTTAATAAGAAGTCTTTCAATAAGAAGTCTTTCAATGACGGGGATGCGGATGAACCTTGAAGGGATCGGGGCCTCCGGTACTTAATATGGAAGGATTACATCATGGCTCCTGTAACCGGATCGATACCAGACTCGCCCTGATGTTCTTCATCTTCATCGTCCTGGCCCTGGGTATGGTCCTGGTCTTTTTTCTCAACGTGAGGGTGGGCTCTACCCCTATAAAGCTCCGGGAGATCGGAGCGATCCTCTTCGGGCCCCAGGGGCCGGCGGAAAAAAATTACCTTATCATCCAACGGATCCGGCTGCCCCGGGCCCTGGCATCCCAGGCGGGAGGCGCCGCCCTGGCTATCACGGGGATCCTCCTGCAAACCTACTTCGCCAATCCCATCATAGAACCCTATGTTCTGGGGGTAAGCTCCGGTTCCTCCCTCTTCGTGGGCTTCGTCATGCTGGGGGGATTCACCTTCGGCGTCAAACGGATTACCCCGGTGGTTCTCTTTACCGGCGCCTTCCTCGGGGCCATGCTGGTGATGGCGGTGATCCTCTTCGCGGCAAGCCGGGTTAAGGGCATCACTACCCTGCTCATCATCGGCCTCATGGCGGGATACACCTGCAGCGCCGCCACCAGCATTCTCAGCGCCTATGCGGAGAAGGAACAACTGGCGAACTTTGCCCTGTGGAACATGGGCAGTTTCGCCGGCCTCACCTGGGGCCAGATCCGGATCATGTACGCCGTCATCCTGCCCCTGCTGGGACTCTCCTTCCTCATGGGCAAACCGCTCAACGCCCTCCTCCTGGGGGACCCCTATGCCCAAAGCATGGGGATCAACGTCAAGATGACCCGTTACGGGATCATCCTCATCTCCAGCCTGCTCGTATCGGTTACCACCGCCTTCGCAGGCCCGGTGTCCTTCATCGGCCTGGCGGTTCCCCACATCTGCCGGATCCTCTTCAGAACTTCCGACTGCCGGATCCTGATCCCCGCCGCGGTGTTCGGGGGCGGCCTCATGGCGGGGCTCTGCGATTTTGCCGCCAGAAACATCGTCTCTCCCCTGGAACTCCCCTTGGGGGCCATTACCTCCATCATCGGCGCTCCCCTGGTGGTATTCCTCCTCTTGAGAAAGGAAAAATTATGACGGCGGTGATCAGGACGGAACATCTGGACGTGGGTTACGAGAGGCGCCCCCTTATCCGGGGAGTGGATATCCGCGCCCTCAGGGGACAGACCATCTGCCTGATAGGTCCCAACGGCGCGGGGAAATCCACCATCCTGCGGACCCTCTCGGGAATGTTGGCCCCGGTAAGCGGAACGGTCTATATCGGCGATAACAATCTCAACCGGATAAAGGCCAATGACAGGGCCCGCCGCATGGCTGTGGTACTGACCGACCGGGTCCAGGTGAGCATGACCACCGCCCGGGAGGTGGCGGCCATGGGCCGCTTGCCCTATACCGGTTTCATGGGACGCCTTTCCCCGAAGGACAGGCGGATCATGGAGGAAGCCTTAGCCTCCGTCGGCGCGGCGGATATTGCGGACCGCTTCTACACGAGCCTGAGCGACGGGGAAAAACAAAAGGTCCTCCTCGCCCGGGCCCTGGCCCAGCAGCCGGAACTCATCATCCTGGACGAACCCACGAGCCACCTGGACATCAAACACAAGGTGGAGGTGGTGCGGATCTTGAATGGCCTCTCCCGGAATCAGGGGCTTACGGTGGTCCTCTCCCTGCACGATGTGGATATCGCGATCAAGAGCTGTCAGACCGTCCTGATGATCAAAAACGGTATGGTGGTGGCCCAGGGAAAACCGGAGGATATCGTCGCCCGGAATACCATCGGGAAACTCTACGATATTGAGGGGGCCACCTACAATTCGGTCACCGGGGGACTTGAGATCCGCAACGAAAAGGCCCCGGAGGTGTTTATCGCCGCCGGGGCCGGTACGGGAGCGCCGGTTTACCGTATGCTCTCCCGGATGGGCTACGGCGTGGCTACCGGCATCCTCCAGGAAAACGATATCGATTTCCGGGTCGCCAAATCCATGGGGCTCACGGTGATCAGCGAGAAGAGCTTTGAACCCATCGGATGGAAAGCCGCCGCCGCCGCCCGGATCAACGTAAGAAAAAGCCGCTTCCTCATTGATTGCGGTTTTCCCCTGGGGAACCTCAACCGGGTAAACCTCCGGCTCCTCAGAACCGCGGCCCGGAAGGGGATGCCCCTGTTCAGTATGCGGGGGGAGGAGGAGGTACGGCGGCTTTTCGGCGGGGGGCGGAACGTGATCTCCGCCCGTTCCGCCTCGGACCTCAGCGAGAAAATCCTCGCCCAGGATTCCGGGACCAGGGCAGGGACCTGAGATGGCCGGAAAACTCCTGGTCCTGTGGCCCACCTCCCGCTGTAACCTCTCCTGCGTCTACTGCTACGCCGCCGGCCACCCCCCGGCGGATATGGCCCTGGAGACCGCCCTCCGGGGGATCGACCTCATGGGGGGGGAAGACTTCACCCTGCAATTCGCCGGGGGGGAACCGCTGCTCAACTTCCCCCTCATCGAAAGGGTCCTCCGGTATGCCCGGGAAACCTGCGGGAGGGTCCGCTTCGCCCTGCAAACCAACGGGACCCTGCTGAATGAACGGATCATCGGGGTTTTGAAGCACTACCGGGTTGCCCTGGGGGTCAGCCTGGATGGGAGGCCGGAGATCAACGACGCCCTCCGGGGAGAGACCGGAGCGGCGGTGAAGGGCCTCCTCCTCCTGCGGGAGGCGGCCCTTATGGCAAACCTGACCGCCGTGGTCTGCGACCTGAACATTGCGGCCCTCCGGGGGATCGCCGACATGGCCCTCTTCCTGGGGAACGTGGCCGGCATAGGCCTGGACCTGCTCCGTCCCGCGGGCCGGGCCGCCGGTCCCGATCCACGGGCAAGGCCCCCATCCCCGGCGGCCCTGCGGAAGGGCCTCGGCCTGCTGCGGAGCCGGGTAGCGGAGATCAACGCCTGCTCCCCCCGGCCCCTGGTGGTGCGGGAGTTCGAGCGGACCCGGCGGCTCCGGGAGCTTGCCGGGGAGGCCGGAGGGCCCGATGTCCCGGGCGCGGGGAACCATTGCTGCGCCTGCACCGGGGATTCCCTGGTGGTTCTGCCCAACGGGGAGTGTTACCCCTGCGGAAGCCTCGCCGGGGATCCCCGGTTCAGGATGGGCAATGTCCATGCCGCCCTGGAAGTCCTGGCCCTTTCCCGGCCCCCGGGCGGCGCCTGCGGGCATTGCGGCCGCCGCCGGTACTGTACCGGCGGCTGTCCCGCCCGGCCCCTCCTGCGGGGGGGCTTTGACGAACTGGACTGTGTCATGACCGAAACCCTTCCGGGGGAAGAAGAAGAAACCTATAAAAAAGGAGAATATGATGAAAAGGTATCGTAACGTGTGGTTGGCGGCGTTGCCGGGGGGGCTCCTTCTCCTGCCGGGCTGCCGCCGGACTCCCGCGGGAAACGCTTCCCCGGAAAGCCCTGTCCCGGGATTGTCCGGTAGCAGACCCAGGGCAGGAAGGGAACTTCACATCCGGATCGCCGAGAACTTTGCCATCGAATATCTGGCGGATCAGGTAAAGCTCCTTACCGATTCCGACGGAAACGAGATGCTCCTGGTCCCCCGGGGACAGGAAGTCCCCGCAGGTTACGCCGGCAGAAAAGTTATCCGCACTCCGGTGACCCACGCCCTCTTTACCGCCACCCCCCCGGTCGGCTATGTACGCGCCCTGAGCGAGGCCCTGGGGGATGATTCCCTCCTCTTCGACGCCGTCGGCGCCGTTACCACCCCTGCGGAAGACTGGGCCATCCCCCAGGGGCTATTACATGAACAGTGCCGGGGTGGATGAAAAATTCATGGACACGGTATATATGCTGCACCCGGAACTCCTGCCGGGATACACCCTGAAAAATTACCGGCTCTTGCGGAGCAGGAAGGCCTTCCCCGACCAGTACCGCCGAATCCTCCGGTATTACCGGAATGCCGATGCCGCCTCCCTGGCGGATATGCTCCTCTATGCGGGAAGCGAGGTGCTGCACCGGGGCGCCCGGAAGCCGGCGCCCCCGGCGGCCAAACAGTGCCAGGGCCTCTACGACCGGGGGCCCGTGGCCGATGAGGCGCGCTGCCTCGCCGAGGTGGATGCGGCGGCGGCGGAACGGCCCGTGGTGGGGCTCCTCTGTCATTGGTATACCCTCTCCCTCAAGGACACCGCCCATATAGACGCCCTGATGGAAAGGCTCCGGACCCTGGGGGCGGTTCCCCTCTGCGCCTATTCCCAAATCGCCCCGGAGGAGGACTCGAATTTCTCCGGGGCCCGGGAAACCCTGGAACGCTACTTCCTCAAGGGGGGAGAACCCCGGATCGATTGCCTCCTCAACCTGGTGAGCTTTTCCGTCACCCTCCTGTCCCGGCCCGCCGCCGGCGTCCCGGAGGCGGGGGACCGGGCCTTCACCACCCTGGGCCTGCCGGTACTCCAGGTGATGACCACCCCCTACGGCTATGAGGAATGGATCCGCGCCCCCTCGGGTCTCCCCGCGGCCTACCTCAGTTCCGCGGTGTTCCAGCCCGAATACGACGGCCAGATCATCACCTTTCCCGCCGCCTATACCCAGGAGGAGACCCTGGAGGGGGAGCAGCGTCAGCGCCTTATGCCCCTGGAGGACCGGGTGGACAAGGCCGCCCGTCTGGCCCTGGGCTGGGCGCGGCTGCGGCGTACCCCGAACCGGGAAAAACGGGTGGCCTTCATCCTCCACAACATGCCCCCCCGGAACGACACCATCGGCGGCGCCATGGGGCTGGACACCCCCCAATCCCTCTGGCGCATCCTGGAAGGCCTCCGGCAGCGGGGGTATACCACCGGCGCCCCCTTCCGGGACGGGGAGGAGATCATCCGGCGGATCATCGCCGGCCTGACCAACGACGGCCGCTGGGACAGCCCCGGAAGGATGCCGGAAAAGAGCGCCGCCACGGTCAGCGCCGCGCGTTACCGGGAATGGTTCGCCGCCTTTCCCGGCCAGGTGCAGGGGAAACTCCGGGAGCAGTGGGGCCCGCCGCCGGGGGAAATCCTCACCGCCCAGGGAAAGGCCCTGATCCCGGGGCTCCTCAACGGCAACATCTTCATCGGCCTCCAGCCTCCCCGGGGTTTCACGGAAAAGGCCGAAGATCTGGTCCACTCCCCCGGCGTGGTTTGCCCCCACCAGTACCTCGCCTTCTACCGTTGGATCTCCCGGGACTTCGGCGCCCACGCGGTGATCCACCTGGGCACCCACGGCACCCTGGAATGGCTTCCGGGCAAGGAGGTGGGCCTGGGGGAAGGCTGTTATCCCGATCTGGCCATCGACACCCTGCCGAATCTCTACCCCTACATCATCAGCAATCCCGGCGAAGGGGTCCAGGCCAAACGGCGGAGCTACTGCGCCCTGGTGGATCACCTCATCCCCTCCATGGTGGAAGGGGGGACCTACGAGGCCCTGGCGGATCTGGATGATATGATGAAGGAGTATTACCATTTCAAGCTGACCGACCGCGCCCGGGCGGCGCTCACCGCGGAACGGATCCTCACCCTGGCCGAAGAACAGCGGATCACCGGGGACATTGGGCTTTCCGCCGGGGATCTCGCCGCGGACATCGAAGCCGCGGTGGACCGGATCCACGCCTGGACTTCCCGGATAAGCCGCCAGGAGATTCGGGACGGCCTCCACATCTTCGGGAAAACCCCCGAGGGGGAACGGCTGCGGAACCTCCTCCGGCTCCTCCTGCGGGTCAGGAACGGCGAGGTCCCCTCCCTGCGGGAGGGCCTCTGCGCCGCCGCGGGGCTGGACCCGGAAAGCCTCCTGGAGGAACCGGCCCGGCTCCTGGACGGCGGCAGGCTGGGAAATTCCGATCGGGTTATCGGCCTGGATCTCATCTCCCCGGAAGAACTGGGACGCCCCCGGATCGATGTTACCCTGCGGATCACCGGTCTCTTTCGGGATACCTTCCCCAATCTCATCGAGCGGATCGAGGAGGCCGTCAACCGTATCGCCAGCCTGGATGAAGACCCAGGGGTAAACTACGTGAAAAAACACATCGGCGAGGATATGGCGGAATTCCTCAAACGGGGGGAAAGCCGGAAGGGGGCCTTTGAACGGGCCGCCCTGCGGATCTTCGGAGACGCCCCCGGCGCCTACGGGGCGGGGGTGGCTGAACTGGTGGAATCCCGCCGGTGGAATACCCCGGCGGACCTGGGACGGATCTACACCGAATGGGGGGGCTACGCCTACGGCAAGGGCCGTCACGGGGAAAGGCGGCAGGAAGATTTTGCCCGGCGGCTTTCCCGGACGGACCTCTCCATAAAGAACGAACCTTCCGTGGAAAGCGATATGCTGGGAAGCGATGACTTCTACAACTACTTCGGGGGCATGGTCTCCGCGGTCTCCCTCCACGCGGGGGAGATGAAACCCGCTTTCATTCCCAATACCGCGGACCGGGACCGGCCGGAATTGTTTTCCCTTCACGAGGAGGCATCCCGGATCATGCGGGCCCGGATTAACAACCCCCGGTGGATCGCGGGGCTGAAGCCCCACGGCTACCGGGGCGCCCAGGAGGTATCGGAGATGGTCGACATCGTGTTCGGCTGGGATGCGGTCTCCTCGGTGATTGACGACTGGATGTACGGGGCCATCGCGGATCGCTATGTCTTTAACGAGGAGACCTCCCGGTGGCTCCGGGAGGTGAACCTCCGGGCCCTGCAAAACATAAGCGCCCGGCTCCTGGAGGCGGCCGCGCGGGGCATGTGGAAGGCCCCGGAGGAAACCCTGGAACGGCTGCATGCCGTCTATATCGAGGTGGAGGGGGAAATTGAAGGATTGTATTGATACGGATCATAAAGGAGGCCGTCCATGCTGCTCATGACCCTTCCCACCGGCGACGAGGTCCACCGGTATAAAAAATCCATCGTGATCAACTTCGGCGGCCGGCGCAGGGTTCTCAGCACCACCCCCCATAACGGCGGCTTCCGGGAGGATCTGACGGCGGTGTTCAACCACGACGGCACCCTGGGGGCCGGAATGGCCATGACCCTGCGGGCCCCCACCTACGCCGAACACATGGCCCTGGTGGCCGCCGATTTGGGGCTCCCGGCGGATACCGCCGCGGGACTCTCCACCGCCGCCCAGATGGAGAACCTGGCCATCAAAACCGAAACCCACCGGGAGATCTCCGTCAGCGCCCTGGTTACCGGCGGGGTAGAGGTCAACGGGGGCCGGGTAGGAGATCCCGCATCATGGGATGAACTCACCGTCTTCCAGGATTCCCCTGGGACCATCAAGTCCCAGGGAACTATCAATATTATCCTCTACCTGAACATCGCCCTCAGCCCCGGAGCCCTGACCCGGGCCCTGGTTACCTGCACGGAGGCGAAGACCGCGGCCCTCCAGGAACTCATGGCCCCGAGCCGCTATTCCCGGGGGCTGGCCACCGGGTCCGGCACCGACGGCACCATCCTGGTGTCCAACCTGGATTCCCCCATCACCCTGACCGAAGCCGGGAAACACTGTAAACTGGGGGAAATGATAGGCCGGGCGGTGAAGCCGGCGGTCAGGGAAGCGCTTTTTTTGCAGAGCGGCCTCTGCGCCGAAGGGCAGCACGATATCCTGCGCCGGCTCCTCCGTTTCGGCGTTACCGAGGATCGGCTGTGGCAGCGGGCGCGGGAGGCGGAGGGCTCCGTATCCGCCGCTCCCGACGGGCTGCGGCGGGCCCGGTTCGCCGCCCTGGTCCGGCATCTTGCCCGGCAGGATATGCCCCTGGTCTATACCTCCCTCTACGTCCACCTCCTGGACGAGCTGCTCTGGGGCCTCATCAGCCCCGCCGAAGCCTGCCGGGCCGGGGCGGCGGTGCTGGAACTCCTGGGGATGGGCCGTTGCGGCCTGGACGAAGGAGCGCCCCCGGCGGGGGCGGAGGACTGCGCTGATACCCTGGTGGAGGCCCTGGAAACGGGTTTGGCGATGCTCCTCCGGGAGGCGGAGGAAGCGGCCCGGGGAGAACGGCCATGATCCGATACCGGAATGTTACCAAGCGGTACGGCGCCCTCACCGCCGTGGAAGACCTCTCCCTGGAAATAACGCGGGGGGAATTCTTCGGCCTTTTGGGGCCAAACGGCGCGGGGAAGACCACCATCATGCGGATGACCGCGGCCTTGACCGCCCCCACCGCCGGCAGCATCGAGATCGGCGGGGAACGCCTCCGCCGGGACCGGCCCGGAATCAAACGAAAATTCGGCGTGGTTCCCCAGTACAGCAACCTTGAGGGGGAACTCTCGGCCCGGCAAAACCTGGAATTCCACGGCAGGCTCTACGGGATGCCCCGGCGCTTACGGCAGGAGCGGATTCGGGAACTCCTGGAATTCGCGGAACTCAGCGGCCGTTCCTCGGAGGCGGCGAAAAACTTCTCCGGCGGGATGCAGCGCCGGCTGATGATCCTCAAGGCCCTGATGCACTCCCCGCAGTTACTCCTCCTGGACGAACCCACCGTGGGCCTGGACCCGGCGGCCCGCCGGAAGATCTGGGACCTCCTGCGGAATCTGAACCGGGGAGGGCTCACCATCTTCCTCACCACCCACTATATGGAAGAAGCCCAGAATCTCTGCGGGAGGGTCGCGCTGATCGACCGGGGAAAGCTGGTACGGCTGGGCACGGTCGGGGAGATTGTCGCTGAACAGGGACGCTACGTCCGGGAAACCTTTCAGGCGGGCCATGCGGAACAGTGTTTCTTCGACCGATGGGAAGAAGCGGCCCAGGCAGACCTCTCACCCGGGGAGTTCCGGGTGCGGGAGGCAAATCTGGAAGACGCCTTTATCCGGCTGACCAGCCGGGGATTGGGGGATTAGATGCAACGCGCGGGCGGATGTTTCCTCGGAAACATCCAGGGGAGGATCGGAATGCAATTTACCGCCTTATTATGGAAGGATTGGCTCGTATTCAAGAGCCGGATCATCAGTATCAGCCTGGGTTCGATCATCGGCCCCCTGCTCTACCTCATCGCCTTCGGCTGGGGAATCGGCGGCGTCCTGCGGATAGGGGGCATGAGTTATGGGGCCTTTGTGATCCCCGGGATCATCGCCATGAACTCCATGATCAACAGCTTTAACTTTATCGCCAACGACATCAACCTCTCCCGGATCTACACCAAAACCTTCGAGGCCCTGATGATCTCCCCCACCCCCATGGCGGTCTTTACCGCGGCCAGGGTAAGCGCCGGCGCCCTGCGGGGCCTGTACAGCGCCCTCTTGATCCTGTCTCTTTCCTTCTTATTTCAGAACGATCTCCGGCTGGATTGGTATTTCTTCCTGGTGCTGGTCCTGAACTGCGCCGTCTTCTCCGCCATCGGCTTCATCGCGGGGCTCCTCATCGACTCCCATGCCGACATGGCGAAGGTCTCGAACTTCGTGATCACCCCCATGTCCTTTCTCTGCGGCACCTTTTTCCCCCTGGAAAAACTGCCCGCCCTTTTACGGGGGATCCTCTCCGCCCTGCCCCTGACCCAGACGGTACAGGGCCTGCGGGGGGGCCTGTCCTCCGGGGGAAGCTGGGCCGTCCCGCTGGTCCTGGGGGCCTACCTCCTCATCCTCCTCCCCCTGGGGGCGTTCCTCTGCGGGCGGACGGAGTAGTCTCCTGGGGGTATACACCTGCACCAAAGCCTCAGCGGTGCATACGAGGAACACGCCCGCTTGCCGGAGCAGCAGTCGGCCTATCTGTAAACTCCCGGCGATCATGGGGCGCAAGGTCCCGCTCCCCCCCATGGAAAGAGCCGAAGAGAAAAATGAATTTTATGCCGGAAAACTATTGTCCCGGCTCTTTTCTGCCGATAGGAAAAGAGGAGGCTTCTATGATGTCGAATTTGGCGAAGAAAGCGGGGATCCTACTCCTCTTGGGGGGATGTTTGCTTTTCCCCCTTTCCGCCGCAAATATTTCTTTCCTGGTGATAGAAACCGGGGTTCGTGAGGAGGACCGGGCTAACGAATCCTCCACGATTTGGGAAAACGGCCTCATGGATGTGTTTTTCGATGCGGGACATATCGTTACCAATGCCCCCATCATGCGTTTGCATGAAAATCCTTCGGAGGAATTCCCCGGGGAAGCCCAGCGGGAACTGGACGAAGCCTTCCTGGGGGGGGCGGAGTTCTTTGTCCTGGCCCTGTTGGATTACCAGGGGATAGTTCCGGCGGCGAATTCCGTCCTCAATCCCCGATCCGTGTCCCTGCGGCTTTTCAGTACGAAGCCTTATAAAATTCTCTATGAAAGGACCTATCCCGCCGGAACCTCTCTTCGAAAAAACGACCGGTTTTCCTATGCACAAAACGCGGCCCGGTTGATAGTCCCCTTCTTGCGGAACCGGTAAGGTTCGCCGGAGATCTTGTGGGGAATTGCGGTGAAGGTTACGATACTATTTTGATGAATGGTACGATGATATTTTATAGTAGATAATGGGTAGGTATGGTATGAAAAAACTGCGGATTGCCATAAGCGGCTTGATTTCCCTGGCGGTGTTTACCATAGTATTCACCGGCGCGTCTCCCTGGGAAGGCCCCGCTGCGGTGGCCCTGGGAGGAGAACTCCCCGATGGGGGCTACTACGTGGCGACCAACTCCTTCCCCCGGAATACCGTGGTGGATGTGACCAACCTTGAAACGGGAAAAACCGTCCGGGTTATTGTCGCTTCCGGGCTTGATTCCTCGGGCTTTCTCGCCATCCTTTCCCGGAAAGCCGCCGGCGAGGTGGGGCTTCAGGGCCGATCCATCGCCCGGATCAGGATGTCCCAGCCCGGAGACCCGATAGCCTTCTCCCGGTTCACCGACGGGGTGCACAGCTCAACCGATCCGGACTACAATCCCCAGGCGGCGTTGGGCGGCGCCACAGGCCAGACCCGATCCCCTGCCCTTTCCCCCGCCGAACAGCCCCTTCCCGATTCGGTTCAATCTCCCGCCGTTCCCCAAAATATCGAAGGATACGACCTGTCCCTGCTCCCCGCAGAGAACCGGCCCCCGGCTTCCCCCGCTTACCAGGGATACCTTCCCCCGGAGGCGGAAATTGCCCCCTTCAACCGGCCGCCGCCGGAGGAAACCCAGGCGGTACTTGATGAATCCAGGTTCATCGCCCCCATAGAACAGGTTTCTCCCATAGGCGGTTTTTCTCCCCCGGCGGCAGCCCACGATCTGCCGGTCCAACGGCTTCCTTCAGAATTAAACCATGCCAACATCATGGCCCCGATTGAAACGGTGCCGCCTATTCCTCCGGCGCCTCCTCCGGCATCCCCCGGGAAGGGCCAATTCCCCCCCGAAATGGCCATAACGGAGATCGCCCCGATTGAACGGATTTCGCCGCTTCCCCCGGCGGTTCCCGCATCTCCCCCCCAACGGGAAACCGCCCCTCCCCTGCCCTCCCCTGCCCCGGAACAGGCATCCGCCGGGGAAAGGATCTTTTCCGCGCCGCTGATCAGTTCCCTGGAGCGCAGCAAATACTACCTCCAACTGAGGGCCTTCACCCAGGTAGAATCGGTGGAACAGGAACTATCAAGAATAGGAAAGACCTACCCTCTGGTCGTTCTGAGGGGAGAGGAATCGGGAAAGACCCTGTACCGGATCCTCCTGGGGCCGGTTAATCAGGGAGAAAGTAATGCCCTCCTGCGGCGGTTCAAAAACATGGGCTATAAAGACGCTTTCGTGCGGCAGGGCTCGTAAGCCCACCCATGAGAACGGGGGGCAGGGACATTGCTATTTCCCGTGGCAGAACTTGTACTTCTTTCCGCTGCCGCAGGGGCAGGGATCGTTCCGCCCCACCTTGGGATAGCTTCTGACCACCGTCACCGCCTCCGGCAGGGACCGGGCGGAAGGTCCCGCGGTTCCGCCGCCTTCACCGGCAAAGGCCGCCATGCTGCCGTGGGATTGGACCGTTACCGTGGAGCGGCCCCGGGCCTCCCGGTCTCCGGTCTGGATCCGCACCAGGTGTACCCGGGAGGCAATTTCTTCCCGGATCGTATCGATCATGGTATCGAAGATCTGGAAACCCTCGATCTTGTACTCGGTGAGGGGATTTTTCTGCCCGTAACTGCGGAGGTATACCGCTTCCCGCAGGCCCTCCATATTCTCCAGATGATCCAGCCATTTACGGTCGATGAACTGGAGGTACTGCATCCTGATAAAGGTGTTGAGATTAACGGTCCCGACCAGTTGTTCCTTTTCATCCAGGTCCTTTTCCAGATCCCCGATGATCTGAGCTTCCAGCGCCTCCGGGAGGGGGATTCCCTCCCCCTCAAAGCGGAGGAGGTATCCGAATTTTTCCTTGAGGCAATTGCCCAGGTCCTTAAAAGCCCCGGCCTGATCCCGGCGTTGAGCGTTACGGTATTCCTCCAGGGCGGTCTTTATCATAGAAAGGGTTGCGTCATTCACCCGGCTTTTTAAGTCCTGGTCCATCAGGATGGCGTCCCGCTGTTCATAGATAAACTTCCGCTGCTGGTTGAGAACATCGTCGTACTCCAGCAGGTGCTTGCGGATTTCAAAGTTCCGTTCTTCCACCTTCTTTTGGGCCCGTTCGATGCTCTTGTTGAGCCAGGGATGGTAGATGGGTTCCCCCTCCTTCATCCCTATCTTCGACATGATCCGTTTGATATTGGAACCCCCGAAGAGGCGCATCAGTTCGTCGTCCATGGAGATGAAGAACTTGGACCTCCCCGGATCCCCCTGCCTGCCCGATCGGCCCCGGAGTTGGTTGTCGATCCGCCGGCTTTCATGCCGTTCGGTACCGATCACATAAAGCCCCCCCAGGCGCTTGACCTCCTCATAGTCCTGCTTCCACTTCTCATATTCCGTCTTGAAAACTTCGGCGTATTTTTCCGGGCTTACCCCGGTCCCGGCGACTTTCCGGGCCTGGTGTTCCGGGTTGCCCCCCAGCTTTATGTCCGTACCCCGGCCCGCCATGTTGGTGGCGATGGTGACCGACCCTTTGGCCCCGGCTTCGGCGATGATCACCGCCTCCCGGGCATGGTTCTTTGCGTTCAGGACCTCGTGGCGTATCCCGTGGCGGGTCAGGAGGGCGGAGAGCTTCTCGGACTTTTCGATGGACACGGTCCCCACCAGCATGGGCTGGCCCTTCCGGTGGGCCTCGGCGATTTCCTCGCAAAGGGCGCCGAACTTCTCCCGCTCGTTGAGGTACACCACATCGTCCTCGTCGTTCCGGGCCACGGGCAGGTTGGTGGGGATCACCACCACGTCCAGGTTGTAGATCTTGTTGAATTCTACCGCCTCCGTATCCGCCGTCCCGGTCATCCCGGAGATCTTTTCGTAGAGCCGGAAGAAGTTCTGGAAAGTGATGGTAGCCATGGTCCGGTTCCGCTGGGCAATCTTGATATGTTCCTTGGCTTCGATGGCCTGGTGGAGGCCGTCGGAATACCGCCTTCCGTAGAGGATTCGGCCGGTAAATTCATCCACGATCTGAACCTGCCCGTCCTGAACCACATAGCTCACATCAATATGGAAGAGCTTATGGGCCCGCAGGGCCTGGGTAAAGTAATGGAGGTATTCAAAGTTCTCCTCATCCACGATGGCCCCTTTGATCAGGTTCCGTTTATGGAGGATATCCTCGATCTTTGCAAGCCCCGCATTACTGAAGGAAACGCTCTTGTTCTTTTCGTTGATCTTATAGTCCCCGATGACCTCTTCCCCCTGGGCCTCGTCGGGGTATTCGCCGTCTTCTTTCTTCCGTATCTCCTCCAGGGAACCGATGAGCTTATCCACCTCGGCGTACTTAAAGGTATCATCCTCGGCGGCCCCGGAGATGATCAGGGGGGTCCGGGCTTCGTCGATGAGGATGGAGTCGATCTCGTCCACCACGCAGTAGACGTGGTTCCGCTGGACCCGGCCTTCCAGGTCCCAGCGCATATTATCCCTGAGGTAATCAAAGCCGAATTCGTTGTTGGTGCCGTAGGTGATGTCGCAGCGGTAATTCTCTTTCCGCCGTTCATTGTCCATCTCGGAGAGGATAGTTCCCACGGTCATACCCAGGTAAGTGAAGACCGGGCGCATCCATTCCGCATCCCGTCCCGCCAGGTAATCGTTGACGGTTACGATATGGACCCCCCGCCCGGGGATCGCGTTCAGGTAGGCTGCGGCGACGCTCATCAGGGTTTTTCCCTCCCCGGTTTTCATCTCCACGATCTTCCCCTGGTGGAGGACGATGGCTCCCAGGACCTGCACGTCGTAGGGCCGCTCCCCCAGGTTCCGCCGGGCCGCTTCCCGGGCCAGGGCAAAGGCCTCCGGGAGCAGGGCGTCCAGGGACGCTCCTTCCCGGTACCGTTCCCGGAACTGCTCGGTCATTCGGGGATATTCTTCCGCGGCGAGGGAAGCCGCCCAGCTCTCTTTTTCGTTGACCCTGTGGAGGATGGGCAAAAGAGCCTTGAGATCCCTCTCATGTTTGGATCCGAACAAGGCTTTGATGATCTTTTCTAACATGGGTTGAGTGTACCCTTTTTAAGCCCCTATTGACAAGCGGGTAGCGCAGCTCCTCTCCCGTTATAAAGGGGGGCGCTGCCCCCCATACCCCCCGCCGGGGGACCGGAGGCCCCCCGGACCCCCCTTTATGGCGAGGTTATTTTGCGCCCTTCACGTTGGTAAAGAAGAAGTAACCCAGAGGGGTGTAATACATGCCGCTCAAGGCGGGGTTCATCATATACATCTGGGTGTAGAAATAGATGGGCCCCACCGCGTAATCGGCGCCCACCAAAAGATCCTCCGCCTGATGGAGATAACGCATCCGGTCCGCCTGAACCGCCGTACCCTTGGCCGCGGCGATAAGCCGGTCATACGCGGGATTCGCGTACTGGGAGTTGTTGTTGCCCCCGCCGGTGATAAACATATCCAGGAAGTTGATGGGGTCGTTGTAGTCCCCGATCCAGCCGTCCCGGGCAATGCTGTAGTCCCCGTTCTTGCGGGTGTCCAGGAACACCGCCCAGTCCTGGTTGCTCAACGTGACCGTTACCCCCAGGGCGGTACGCCACATGTCCTGGAGGGCTTCGGCGATGGCCCGGTGCCTGTCGTTGGTGTTGTAGATATACTCCACCACCGGGAAGCCCGCCCCGTTGGGATAGCCCGCTTCGGCCAGGAGCCGCTTCGCCTCGGCCACGTTTTTCTGGTAGTCCGCGGAGTTGATGCTGTAATAATCCCCACCGGTTTTGCGGAAATCGCTCCCCGGCGCGGCATCGGCCATGCCCGCCGGTACAAAGCCCGAAGCCGGTTTCTGCCCGGTCCGGGTGATCTGGTTGATGATGTAGTTCCGGTCTATGGCCAGGGTAAAGGCCTTCCGTACCCGGGGATCGGTAAAGGGGGCCCGCTGGGTATTGATACTGACAAAGTAGGTCCCCAGGTAGTCGGCGATCTTAAGGTCCCCCGAGGCCAATAGGGTGGGAATTTCATCCACCGGGACTTGTTCGATAAAATCAAGCTCCCCGTTCTTAAAGCCCGCCAGGATGGAATTGTCGTCGTCCATCAGGGCAAAACGGAGGTTGTCCGGCCCGCCTGCCGCCGGGGCGTAGTAATAGGGGTTCTTCTCGAAGAGCAGGTAGCTGTTGTGGACCCACTCCTTCAGGCGGTAGGGGCCGTTGCTGATATAGGTGGAGGGGCTGAAGGTCCACTGATCCCCAGCTTTCTGAATCGCGTCCTGCCGTACCGGGAAGGTGGCGGGGAAACAGGCGATTTCGTCAAAGAAGGGGCAGTCGTAGGTCAAGGTAATCTCCAGGGTCTTGTCATTGACGGCCCGGATACCCAGTTCTCTTTTGTTCTTTTCCCCGGCCATGATTTCGTTGGCGTTCTGAACCATGTCGATCATGTAGCTGTAATCCGCGGCGGTGGCGGGGTCCACCAGGCGCTGCCAGGTGTAGACAAAATCCCCGGCGGTCAGGGCCTTGCCGTCGGACCACTTGAGGTTATCCCGCAGGGTGTACACGTACACCACGGTCCCGTCGGGGTTAACCGTCTTTTTTGGAGCCCCTGCCGCCTGGCCGGGAACCGCCTGGGCGCGGCCCCGGCCGTTGTCCGCGTACTTGTAGAGCCCCTCGAAGGCGTGGCTCAAATAGATAGCCGCATCCACCGCCGAATTAAGGGCGGGATCGATGGTATTGGGCTCCGACCCGAATACCGCGGTAACCGTCGTACCCTTGGCGGTACTTTGCTGTCCGCCACCTTTGGCGCTAACCCCCATGGCGATAAGGGAAAGCCCCAGGACTAAAATGGTTAGTTTTTTTGCCATTTTTCATACCTCCTGAAAAATAAATAATATAGAAACATTCCCAAAACTGAAATTTTGGGAAGGCTCTCCTCTTTTGCCCCCTGCCCGCTATTACCCCCCAAATAAATGACAGGCCACATGATGGCCCGGCGCCGCTTCCCGCAGTTCCGGCGCCGCCTCGGCGCAGCGTTTTTCCGCCGCCGGGCAGAGGGTGTTAAACCGGCAGCCCGGGGGGCTGTCCATGGGGCTGGGGATTTCCCCCTCCAGGATGTCCCGCTTCCGGGACCGGGTCAGGTCCGGGTCAGGAATAGGAACCGCCTGCAAGAGGGACGTGGTGTAGGGATGGAGGGGGGTTTTGTACAGTTCGTAACTTTCCGCCAGTTCCACCAGGCAGCCCAGGTACATTACGGCGATCCGCCGGGAAATGTGGCGCACCACCGATATGTCGTGGGCGATAAAGAGATAGGTCAGCCCCAATTCCGCCTGCATATCCTCCAGCATATTCACGATCTGGGACTGAATCGACACGTCCAGGGCGGAAACCGGCTCGTCGCAGACGATAAACTCCGGCTCCACCGCTAATGCCCGGGCAATGCCAATCCGCTGCTGCTGCCCCCCGGAAAATTCGTGGGGATAACGGTTGGCCTGTTCGCTGTTCAGCCCCACCCGTGCGAGGAGCGCCTCAATCCGATCCTTCCGCTCTCCCCGGGAAGAAGCCAGCATATGAATGTCCAGGGGTTCCCCCACAATCTCCCCCACGGTCATCCGGGGGTTCAAAGACGACGAGGGGTCCTGAAAGATGATCTGCATCTTCCGCCTCAGGGGGAGCATATCCGCGTGGGTGATGTCCGTTCCTTTAAAGAAGATCTTCCCCGCGGTGGGTTCATAGAGCCGGAGGATGGTCCGGCCCAGGGTGGTTTTTCCGCAGCCCGATTCCCCCACGAGGCCCACGGTCTCTCCCGCCTGGATGTCCAGGGGCACGGACTCGACGGCACGGATATACTTTACCCTTCCCCAGCCTTCCTTGACCCGAAAGTATTTTTTGAGGTTTTCCAGATGTACGAGGGGGGTATTATTCATAGCCGGCCCCCGCTGTTTTTTTGGGGATCGGCCCCGGTTTCAGTGCCGGCGGGACCCCCCCCTGCACGGGCATGCTGAAGCCAGCAGTAGACCCGGTGGGTGGAAAGCTTATGGGTTTCCCCGCCGATAACGCTTTGCGGGGGGAACCGGGAGAGGCAGATCTTCATACACCGGCCGCACCGGGGGGCAAAGGGACAGCCCGGATTGGGGTCCAGCATATTGATGGGAGTTCCCTCAATAGGGATGAGCCGTTCACTCCGTTCCGCATCGATCCGGGGCATGGATCGGAGCAGTCCCTGGGTATAGGGATGGGTGGGGCGGTAAAAAATATCCCCCACCGCCCCCTGCTCCACGATATGTCCCCCGTACATCACCGAAACGGTATCGCAGATTTCGGCAATCACCGCCAGGTTGTGGGTAATAAAAATCACCGCCATCCGGTTTTTCTCCTGGACGGCCTTCATCAGTTCCAGAATTTGGGCCTGGATGGTTACGTCCAGGGCGGTAGTAGGCTCGTCGGCAATGAGCAGTTGGGGTTCACAGATGAGCCCCATGGCGATCATCACCCGCTGGCGCATACCCCCGGAAAGCTCGTGGGGGTACTGCTTCATCCGCCGTTCCGCCTCGGTGATCCCCACCAGGCGCAGCATCTCCAGGGCCCGTTCCCGGGCGGCGGCAAGCGGAACCTCCCGCTTATGCTCCCGCAGGACCCCTACGAGCTGGTTCCCGATGGTGTACACCGGGTTCAGGCTTTCCATGGGGTTTTGAAAGATCATGCTCATCCGGCTGCCCCGGATCTTTTCCATGTCCTTGGGGCTAAAAGAAAACAGGTCCTGCCCCTCAAAGGACACCAAACCTCCCACCACCCGGCCCGGGGATTCCAGGATCCCCATAATGGAATAGGCTTCCACGCTCTTGCCGGACCCGGATTCCCCCACGATCCCCATCACTTCCCCGTAATTAAGATCGTAGGAAATACCCCCCACGGCTTTTACCTCCCCCACGGGGGTAAAAAAGGAAACCCGCAGGTCCCGTACTTCCAGCAATTTTTCCGCCATCACCGATCCCTCCTATTTTTTAAGCCGCGGGTCCAGGGCATCCCGCAGGCCGTCCCCAAAGAGGTTAAACGAGAGGATCATGACGCTTAAAATAAGCGCCGGAATGATCAGCCGGTAGGTATAGGTATACATACCCCCCAGGGCATCCGAAGCCAGGGAACCGAGGCTGGTCATGGGGGCGTTGACCCCCACCCCCAGGAACGAGAGGAACGATTCCAGGAAGATGGCGATGGGGATTTGCAGGCAGGTGGCGGCCACCAGGGGCCCCACGCAGTTGGGAAGCAGGTGCTTCAGGATGATCCGCCGGTTGGACGCCCCCAGGGCCCGGGCGGCGATGACATATTCCTGCTGCTTGAGCTGGAGGATCTGCCCCCGGATGATCCGGGCCAGGGTGGTCCAGTAGAGCAGGGCAAAGGCCATAAAGATGGCGATGATGCTGGGCCCCAGGACGATGACGAGCCTTCCCGCGAAGTTGGTCTGGTTGGCGTCCGCAAAGGCCGAGAGCAGGGGCTTGAGGGTCACCGCCAAAAGGAGTACCACGAGGACATCCGGGACCGAATAGATGATATCCACGATCCGCATCATGATGAGGTCCGCCCGGCCCCCCAGGTAGCCCGACACGGAACCGTAGAGGACCCCGATAACCAGGGTCAACACCGCCGCCAGGATGCCGATGAGCATGGAAACCCGGGTACCGTACATAATCCTGACCAGGGTGTCCCGGCCGTGGGTGTCGGTCCCAAAGATGTGGGGAAACACCGCTTCTCCCCCGGCGATCCGTTCCAGTTCGCCTTCGGAGTATGCCAGGGGCGCCAGGTTGGAACTGCCCCGGACCTGTTCATCGTAATGGTAGGGGATAAAGAAGGGCCCTATATAGGCAAAAAGGATAAGGAAGATGATCACGCCCAGGGAAACCATGGCGACATAGTTCTTTTTAAGCCGCCGCCAGGCGTCTTTCCAATAAGAAATACTCCTATGCTGGGGAATAAAGGAAAGTTTTTCTTCCGCCGAGGCTTCCTCAAAGGCGCCGGCGGGGAGGGGGCTTCCCGATACCGCTTCCATCATCACACCTCCTCGTTGGAAAGTTGTATCCGGGGATCGATGAACTTGTAGAGCACATCCACGGCGAAACTCATGACGATTACCAGGGAAGCAAAAAAGATGGTGGTCCCCATGATCAACGGATAGTCCCGGTTACTGATGCTCTGGATAAAATACCGTCCCAGGCCGGGGATATTGAACACGGGTTCCACCACAAAACCGCCGGTCAGTATGGCGGCGGTGATGGGCCCCAGGTAGGTAACCACCGGGATGAGGGCGTTCCTCAGGGCGTGCTTGAAGATCAGCGCCTGAACCGGGAGCCCGTAGGCCCGGACGGTTTT
>JAITRV010000299.1 GCA_031288215.1 Spirochaetaceae bacterium
ATTCCGCACCAATATATAAATTCTCCGGATACCGGATAATATGAAAATATTTCCGATAATATAAAATTATTATTTACCGTAAAATTTTTTGCTAATTCTACGGCGCCAGGATTCAGTTCTACTTTATCTTTTGAGTTGTATAAATATGCCGGGAATATCTCACCTATTTTCTGCTGGTTTAATACATACGAATGGAGCATTATGATGTATAAATTTTCATACAGGGTATTCCATTGATATAACATGAGCGCCAAGTACTGTACTTCCGATTCGCTCATCGGTTTTTTTCCCCCGGCTCCCTTTCTTACATCATTTTGAGAGTAAACTACATCTGCTTGCCAGTCGGGTGTTTCCCAATTTCTATTAAGATCTACCCCATTTCCATTAAATCTGATTAAACTTCTATTTGCTCTTACTTTTGGGCTATCTAATTCATAGATAAATCCGTCAGGGTTTAGGTTATATAGTATCTTTATAGTCAAGCGTAATTTATTTTCTCGTTCTTGGCAGTATGTTATTAATTTTTCAGTTAATTGTATGGTATTGGCCTCATATCTTCCATGTATTCCTCCAATAATAACGATACAATTCTTTCCACTTCCAAACGAATAACCTGTTATATCTATTCCTGTTGATGATTTTCCTAAGACAAATTGTTCTTCTGCATTGATAACACTGTGTAGTAACATCAGATACATAATGAAAGTTATATTCTTTCTATACAACAATTAGCCCCTAGGGGAATTGAACCCCTCTTTTAAGATTGAGAATCTCATGTCCTAACCAATAGACGAAGGGGCCTTTCGATCAAACAGACAATCTCTGACTGTTTTCACCGTAAATGGCTGCCTGTAGACTGTTTTTTAAACCGATACTTGTTCATTTTTCCCCAGGGAGGATTTGAACCCCCACAAGCAGATCCAGAGTCTGCCGTGCTACCATTACACAACCGGGGATCATGTCTCACGTACCGGCGTATCCAACGATTTATATCGTATAAAATGCCCTGTGCTTTGTCAAGTATTCCTTCACGAGGATTCCGAAAAATTTGAGAATTATCGGTATTTCCGGCGGGCCCTCAAAAGCCCCCCGTTGCCGCCCTTACGGAAATCCCGCACGGACGGCAACGGGGAGAAGCGATCACCGGTTTATTTTTATTTCCCCCGTATGCCCCATTCCGTCTTCCACGACAAGGCGCCATTCCCCGCTTTCGTCCGGGAGAAAACAGAAAACCCCGTTTCGGTCGGTGGTCCCCTGGAGGATTTCCCGCTCCGGGCTTGAAGGGGGATACACAAATACCCGGGCGTACATCATGGCCTCCCCGGTGGTATAGGTGAAGCGGATGACCCGGACGGAACCCCGGGCCCCGCCGGTTTCTTCGGACACCGCTACCCCGTGTCCAAACAGCGCCGCCGGAAAGAGCCCGGCCGCGCCGATAAGAACCACGCAGAAGGCGAGAGACCGGCGCATCTATTTCCTCACCACGAAGGAAACCCAGGAATTGTAGGATTCCGCTTCGTAGAAGGGACTGCCGAAGACCTCCCCGGCATAGGCGGCTTTGACTATCCAGAGGTCCCGGGCGGCTCTCCCCGCCGGAATCGGGAGGCTGACCTGACCCGACGCGTCGGTTTTAAGGCCCTTTATCGCCCAGGCTTCCTCGTCGGCGGAATTGTAGCCCTTGTAGGTGGCATTTATTTCCGCGTTGGCCAGGGGAGAACCCCGGAGCAAGACCGTAAAGACCGCCGCCGACCCCGCCGCGATGTCCGCCGGATTCGTCACCGGCACAATTTCCAGGGGGAGCCCCAGGGGGATGGTGAAACTCCGGTCCTGGGAACTCGGATTGACATAAATTTTTGACCACCCCTCGCTGTAGGTGGTCTTGGTGACATTGACCCCCAGGGCTTTGACCGTCAATTTGGCCGCGTTTTTGCTTCCCAGGGGGGTGGCGTTAGAGAAACGCCCGACGCTGTTGACCACCACCAGGGCGGGGGCCCCATTGGGCAGGGTAAAGCTGCCGGTCAGCACTTTTTGGGCTTCGTTCCGGCTTACGGTGACCGCCGTGTCCGTCAAGCGGTTGTTTTGAAGTACGAAAAACTGGTTCCGGGCGGCGTCCTGAACCCCTTCGCCGACCATGAAATGATGGGTGGAATACACGATCAGGGGGACCGCGTCTCCCGGCTTGTACTCCTTGGCATCCCCAAGGGTGGCGAACCACTGATGGGCATGAACCGTGCCGCCCAGGAGGGCGCACACCGCGACCGCGAGAAAAAGAGACCTTTTCATTTTCAACTCCTGTAAACAGAGAAAAAATAACCGGTTTCCATACGGAAACCCTGTGTCTCCGGAGTTCGTCTCCACGGGCCTTAAACCCGGACGCCGTCATGGCGCAATCGGCTGGTAAGAATGAACGGGCCTTCCTTCCTGGAAGGTTTTCTTTTTGTAGCATAGGGCTGATTTTTTGTCAAGCGGCCCCGTTTTGGTGCCTGGCACCTTTTTAACCCCGGCGGCTCCGTTCGTCGTAGTAGACGCGCTCGATTTCGCCGACCCGATGGGTGAGGGGCTCCTCTAAGAGGTAATCCCAGCCGGCCCAGCGGAATCGAGCCTCCGGGGGGAGGGGGTGGCGGGTTTCGGCGTGGATATGGGCGAAATAGCCGTCGGCCATGGTTTGGGCCAGGTCCCGGCCAAAGAGGAAGGAGGCGCAGGCCTCCAGGGTTTCGGCCTCCCGGTCGTTTTCGCCCTTTTTGAAGAGGGCGTACAGGGGGTTGAGGACCGCGCCGTCTTCGGGCCAGATGATTTCCAGGTAGTCCCGCTTGGGGATGGCATGGGCGAAAAACCAGGAGATGAAGTAGACGCAGCAGCCTTCCCGGTGATCGGTGATGTCCTTGGCCATCTGCGGGACCCTGCCGGTGAAGGCGATGTTGCGGGCCAGGCCGCGGATGCCTGCTTCGCCCTGCTCTTTCCACAGTTCCAGGAGGAGGAGTTCTGAAACATCGTCTTCGGCAAAGCCGGTGCCCACGCTGCCCCGGTAGCAGCCGGAGCTGAGGTCGCCGATGCGCCGGGGAACCGGGCGGCCGCCGAGCCGCCGGTGGTGCACCATGAGCACATAGGGCATGGCCCCGAAGAGGTGAAAGAGCCCCCGGGGGTCTTTGAGGGAATGGCCCCGGAACAGGGGATGGGGCCGCGCTTCCACGGGCCGGGAGTCGAACCAGGCGCATTTTTCAGGGCGGGAGAGGAAGCTGCCGGTAAAGAATTCGCCGTAGCCCGTATCGGTAACCACCAGGGGAAACGCGCCCTTGGCCTCGACGGTGCTGATGTTGCAGTACACATCGACCCCGCAGCCCCCGATGGGGACGACGCCCCGGATCTGGTTGGCATGGCCCGCGTTGTACCGCCCCTCAAATTCATTCCAGGCCCGGGAAAAGCGGTCTTTGATGGGACAGCGGACCTGGCCCAAAAAATCGAGGTTTTCCCGCTTTGAGTCGGGAATCATTTCAACAACGCTGAATTTTCTCATACGCAACAGTCTCCAAAGGGCTCCGCCTCCAGGGTGGCCCCGTTGCGGAGCAGGTCCCGGAGTTCCAGGAATCGTTCGTTCACCGCCGCCATGCGGGCGGCGTTCCGCTGTTCCGCCGGGGAGGTCTCGATGACCCGCCAGACCGCCCCGCCCCGGAAGCAGAGCCGCCGGCTCCCCAGCAGGGCCAGGACGGGATCGTGGGTGGATACGAGGACTATCTTGTCTTCCCCCACCAGGAGTTCCAGCGCCCGGGAGCGGTCTACCCCGGCGTTTTCCAGTTCGTCGATGAGGACCACCGGGGAAGGGCTGAGGAGGCCCGTATCGGCTATCATGAGGGCGCGGCTCTGGCCCCCGGAAAGCTGGGTTACGGGCGTTTCCGCACCGATGGCTTCCCCGGTAAGGCGGTTGGCGGCGGCGATGATCCGCTCCACCATGCGGTCCGGCTGGGCGGGACGGCGGCATTCCCCGTGCATCCTGATAAATTCTTCCACCGTGAGGTCCATGATGAAGTTCATGTTTTGGGAAAGCTGGGCCACGAGCCTTCCCTCCAGGGCATAGCGGAGTTCGTCCGCCGGGGGCTTGCCGTCGATGAGGACCCGGCGGCCCGTGGGGGTGTCGCCCTGGGCAAGACAGGAGAGGTCCTCCAGGAAGCGGCTTTTTCCCGCGCCGGTGGGGCCGACGATAGAGAGGATGTCCCCCCGGCGCAGGGTCAGGTCCAGGTCTTCCCGGCGGCCCGCCTTGTCGCGGCCCCCGAGGATGCTTATGCGTTCCATGGCTGCTCCCCGGCGGGGATGGCGATTTTCCGGTGGATGACGCTGGCGGTTTCGTAGTCCTCCCCGATCCGGGTTTCCCCCAGGCAATAGGAGCAGAGGGCCTGGGGCAGGGGGAAGCGGATGCGGCCGTGGTCCAGGCCGGCGACTTCCGGGGCGTCCAGGAGATACCGGGCCAAGAGGGATCCGCCCTCCCCGGTGAGGCCGTTCACGAAGAGGAAGCGGGCGTTCTTGTTGGCCTGCCGGGCCCGGAAGGCAAAAACCTCCCGTTCCGCCTGGGATACGATGTCCGCCTTGGTGATCACCACCATATCCGCGTAGAGGAGCATGGGGCCTATCTTCTTGGGGGTGTTGACCCCGGAGAGGCAGTCGATGACGCAGAGGGATCGGACTCCCCGGATGTGGGGGGAACAGCGGTTGCAAAGCCCGGCGCTTTCGCTGAAAAGGAAGTCCAGGCCCCGCGCGACGCCCCAGCGCACACAGGCTTCTATATTAGTAATGAAGTAATGGTCCGGGCAGAGGCTGCCGGAGATGCCGGTCAGGACGGGGATGTTCTTTTTGCGGTAGATTTCGTGGTCGCCGGTGGAGATGCAGTCGAATTTGACCGCCCCCACGGTGAAACCCGCGGCAACGAGGTTTTCGGCGGTCTTGACGGCCACGGAGGTTTTCCCCGCCGAGGGGGGCCCCGCGAAGGTCACGAGCCTCATCCGGGCCCCCGATGCTTGCGGAAAAGGAGCCAGTCCCCGGATCCGTCGTGGACGCACCGGCTGTCCCGGACGCCGAGGCCCTCCAGGACGGCCTGGTAGTCCTCGGGGGCGGAACCGGCGGTGGTTTTTTCCCGGCTGATACTCCAGTCTTCCCCGTTGAGGGCGCTCATCTGCCGGTAAATTTCCTCCTTGAGGGCCGCCGAACCGTAGCCGCCCCCGATGATCGCCGCGCCCCCCGGAGCCAGGACCCGCCAGAGTTCCCGGAGGCTCCCCTCCTTCTCCCAGAACCAGAGGGCCCCCCGGCTGAGGATCAGATCCGCGTAACCGGCGGGCAGGGGCAGGGCGTGAACGTCCGCCAGAAGGGTGCTGAAGCGGCTTTTTCCGGCGATCCGCTGTTCCGCCAGTTCCAGGGCATAGGGGTTCTTGTCTATCAGGACGATCTCCCCCTCAAAGCCCGCTTCCGCTACGGCCAGCCCCAGGTGCCCCCCCCCGCAGCCGACATCAAGGCCCCTCAGGGGCTTTTCTTGAAGCGATAGGGGGGGGTGCGGAAGGGCCGCGGCTCCGCCGGCATCTGATCGGGGGCGGTCCTGGTCTGCCAAGTCCAGGTCTGCCAGGTCCAGGAACCGCCGGGCGATGAGGGGGTAGATGGGGGCAAAGATCGTGCCGGCGATCCGGTCAAACTCTTCGGCCTTGGCCCGGTCCCGGCCGCCTGCCCCCGGAACGGCGGCCCCGGCTGTTCCGGCTTCCGGGGCGGCGCTGCCCGCACGGAAAGCCCCTCCGGGGCCGGGGTGGGGGACGCTGACCCGCTCTCCGGCGTCGAAAATGAAGATGCCGGGCTTTTCTCCCCGGACGATGGCGGCGCAGAGGGCCGGGTCGGTCACGACGAAGCCCTGGAGGTCCCGCACCCCCCAGTCAAAGAGGGCCGGGGCCAGGGAGACCGTGGGGCCCGCCATGATGAGGCCGGATTTCCGGGAGAGTTCCAGGAGCCGGGGCAGGGTCTTGTTGACCAGGGTAACGCCGGTGGCGAAGACGAAGTCCTGGAGGGGGAGGATGAATTCGCAGGCGGTATCGGGGTAGTCCCCGGGGCGGGGGCGTTTTTCCAGGATGGAGAGGTCGCAGATTTCCCCCAGGGTCTGTTCCAGGCGGAAGAAATGGCCGATGACGGCGACTTTTTTGCCGGCGACCCGGTCCTGCCAGGCGACAAAGGCTTCGACGTCTCCCCGGTCGCAGGCCTCGCGGACGATGTCATGCTCCGGGGAGTTCCAGTAGGCGTTGATCGCCGCCATGCCCAGGCTGGCCTCAAGGAAGTTCCAGGACTTTGCGAAGGCGGCCAATTCCGCCAGGGCCATACCCCGGCAGCCGGCGGCAGCGTTTTCCAGGGGCAGGCCGGCGGGGCGGTTCCCCTCGTGGACGGTCATGGCCAGCCCCACGGCGGCCCCGGATCGCACCATGGTCCACTGGTTCCCCAGGAAGGCCTCGTCCACGATACGCTCCGGGGGAATGGCGTCGATCAAGGTGTCATAGAGTTCCCACATCATCCGCCCCGCAGCCGGCTGATTTTGGAGGGGAGGAAACGGAAGCAGCGGCGGTCTTTGTATTCATCGTTGGCGATCATTGGGTCTCCTTGTTTTGAGTATACCCGTCATGATGATCGGGGGCAAGGGGCAGGGATGCAAAACCAAAAAAAACAAGCGTTTCAGGGGATATTTTTTTAGAAAACCGATAAAAACATGACTAAAACGACCATATACATCAAAAGAAATTTAATGATAAGCAAAACAAAGGGCGAACAAAATCGCGGATTTCAAATGAACCGACCGGAAACGGGGGATTGCGTTTTTGCAAAATCTTGACAATCCGACATACGTTATGATACAATTCGTTTTACTTGGAGGGTATATGAAATATCGTATTAAATTTATCAGTTTTGTTCTGTTTCTCTTTATCGCGCTGAACCTCAACGCCGCCCCCCGCAGGGATGCCCCCGCCGCTCCCGCGCCTGAAACCCGGCTTTTCACCGATTCGGCGGGAAGGCAGGTGGAACTGCCGCGGACCATCCGGCGGATCGTCCCCTCGGGCTCCCTGGCCCAGATGTTTCTCCTGGCCATAGCCCCGGATATGATCTGCGCGGTTTCCTTCGCCTATAGCAGTGATGAAGCGGAGTTCGTTCCTCCCTATTTTGCGCAGCTTCCCGTGGTGGGGCAGTTTTACGGCGCGGCGAACCTCAACCCCGAGGAGATCGCCCGGATCGGCCCCGACGTGGTCATCGACATAGGGGAACCCAAGGACACCATCGCCCGGGATATGGACGATATTGCCGCCTCCATCGGTATTCCGACGATCCATATCACCGCCACCTTGCGGTCCACTCCCCAGGCATTCCGGACCCTGGGGAAACTCCTGGGCAGGGACGAGCAGGGGGAGGCCCTGGCCCGGTTCTGTGAAAAGACCCTGGCCTCCGCCGAAGGGATCGTCTCCCAGGTGGGGAACCGCAAGAAGTCCGTGCTCTACTGTCTGGGACCGTCGGGGCTCAACGTCCTGGCCAAGGGGACCTTCCACACCGAAGTCCTGGACTGGATGGCCGATAACCGGGCGGTGGTGGATAACCCCTCCTCCCGGGGCAGCGGGAACGAGGCGAACCTTGAACAGATCCTCCTCTGGGACCCCGAGGTGATCCTCTTCGGCCCCGGCAGCATCTACCCCGCCGCCGCCGCCGACCCCTCCTGGAACAAACTCCGGGCTATCCGCGGCAACGCCTACTACGAGGTCCCCCTGGGACCCTATAACTGGATGGGGATGCCCCCTTCGATCAACCGCTACCTCGGGATGCTCTGGCTGGGCACGATCCTCTACCCGGAATACGCCGCCTACGACCTCTATACCGAGACCGCGGAATACTACCGCCTCTTTTACAGCCACGAGCTTTCCCGGGAGCAGTTCGGCCGGCTCACCGCCCGCAGCCGCCTGGCTCCCCGCTAGATGCCGGACCGGAGGCCGGAGGGTCCGCGGCCCGCATCAGGGCCGGGGGCGGTGGCGATCCTGAGCGTCCTTTTGGTTGCGGCGGTGCTGGTATCAGCGTCCCTGGGCCGCTACCCCATTCCCCTGGGGGACCTCATCGCCCGGATCTTCGGGACCCCCTTCGCCAGTGCCCGGATGGAGGCGGTCTTCTTCAACGTGCGGGCCCCCCGGATCATCATGGCCTGCCTCGTGGGGACCTCCCTGGCCGCGGCCGGGGCCAGTTATCAGGGGGTGTTTCAGAACCCCCTGGCCGCGCCGGATATCCTGGGGGCTTCCAGCGGCGCCGCCACCGGGGCCACCCTGGCGATCCTGCTCCGGCTGCCGGGCTACCTCATCACCGCCTTCGCCTTCTGCGCCAGCCTCATCACCATAAGCCTCGTGATGTTCGTCGGGGACCGGGCCCGGGGTAGAAAAATCACCGGCCTCATCCTGGCGGGGCTCATGATATCCTCCCTCCACAACGCCGCCAATTCCTTTATGAAACTCGTGGCGGACCCCAACAACGTGCTGCCGGAGATCGTGTACTGGCTCATGGGCTCCCTGGCAAAGACCAAGCCCTCGGACCTTTCCTTTGTGATCATCCCCATGACGGTGGGACTGGTCCCCCTCTTTATCTTCCGCTGGCGGATCAACCTCCTCACCCTGAGCGAAGAAGAGGCCCAGTCCATGGGCGTGAATGTCCGCGCTACCCGTGCCCTGGTTATCGTCTGCTCGACCCTCATCACCGCCGCCTCGGTCTCCGTCAGCGGCATCATCGGCTGGGCCGGGCTCGTGATACCCCATCTGACCCGGCGGCTCGTGGGCAACAACTACCAGGACCTCATGCCCGTTTCCATGCTTTTCGGCGCCATCTTCCTCCTCATGATCGACAACGTGTCCCGCAACCTCTTTGCCACGGAGATCCCCCTGGGCATCCTCACCTCCCTCGTGGGGGCCCCCTTCTTCCTCTGGCTCATCACCGCCAAAGGCGGTTCTTTCGAAACAAGCGGGGCGTCGTCGTGACGGCCGCCGCCCCGTTTGCTTCGAAGAAACCCCCGCTGGGGGCGAGCTTAGAGGTCCGGGGACTGGGCTTTGCCTATGGGGATCGGGTGATACTCCGGGACCTTGATTTCTCCCTTCATCCGGGGGAACTCCTGGGGGTGCTGGGCCCCAACGGGGCGGGAAAGAGCACCCTGTTCCGGTGCATCCTGGGCCTGGAGCGGCGTTATTCCGGCCAGGTGCTGCTGGAGGGCGGCGACATTCGGCAGAAAAGCCCCCGGCTCATGGCCCGGACCATCGCCTACGTGCCCCAAACCCATCACCCTTCGTTCAATTACTCGGTCATGGATATGGTCCTCATGGGCACCGCCGCCCAGGGCAAGGACTGGGCAAGCCCGGACTCCCGGCAGAAGCGGAACGCCCGGGAAGCCCTGGACCGGCTGGGTATCGCGGATTTCGGAAAACGGGACTTTATCCGTCTAAGCGGCGGCGAGCAGCAGTTGGTCCTGATTGCCCGGGCCCTGGCCCAGCAGGCAAGGCTCCTTGTGCTGGACGAGCCCACCGCCAACCTGGATTACGGCAACCAGATCCGGGTCCTCCTTCACATTCGGGCCCTGAGCCGTCAGGGCTACAGCATCATCATGAGTACCCACAACCCGGAACACGCCTTTCTTTTTACCCACCGCCTGCTGGCCCTCCACGACCGCGCCATCGCCGCCGCCGGCCCCCCCGCGCAGGTCCTCACCGCCGGCCTTATCCGCACCCTCTACAACGTGGAGGTCCGGCTGTACGAGGACGAAGGCGGGATGCGCTGCATCCCCGTACTGCCCCCGGACCCGGAGGCTACTGCCGGGATTGACTCTTCCAGACCTGGCTGTCTTCAAAGCCGTTTATCGTCTTGATAAGGGCCAGCCAGTAATCGGCCTCACGGGGGGACGTATAGGGGCCAAGACGGACCCGGTAGAAGATCTTCCCGTCCACATTCCGGTTTTCAACAATCGAGGTGATTCCCTTGGAAGCCAAAATTTCCTTGACCCCCTCGGCCTTGTTCTGGGTGGAAAACGATCCGGTTTGGACCCAATAGGTATCGTACACCCTGGCCTGGGCCGGTACTGCCGGCGCGCTCCCCGGCGGCGTCCGGGCCGGAGCTTTGGCGGCGGCGGACCGGGTGGTCCCGGAGGTAGCGGCCGGCCGGGAGCTTCCCGTGGAAGCGCCCCGCTCCGGCGGCTTTGCGGCGGTGGAGCGGGAAGATTCCGGGGCGGCGGAGCGGGACCCTGCCGGGGACGATGAAGTCCCGGAGGCCGCTGCCGGGGACCGGGAGCCTCCCGTGGAAGCGCCCCGCTCCGGCGGCCGTGCGGCGGCGGACCAGGGGGGTTCCGGGGCGGAGCGGGGCCCTGCCGGGGACGTCCCGTAGAGGGCCGCCGGGGGCCGGGAGCCTCCCGTGGAAGCGCCCCGTTCCGGCGGCCGTGCGGCGGCGGACCAGGAGGGGGCCGGGGCCCCTCCCGAGGGCGCGGCCTGGGGAAGACCGGCCGCGGAGGGGGCTGAGTCCCGGGGGGTTCCCCTCAAGAGGGGGATCGCGGTCCGGGGCCTTTCCGCCCCCGGCTCCCGGGGAACGGTGAAAACCGGGACGGGTATTTCCGTGGGCCCGGGCCACAAGGAGGGAATCGCCGGGCTTCCGGCGGGAGGCCGGGAAGCTTCCGCCCCGTATCCTCCGGCGGCAGCCTCCGGGACTCCCCCGGAGGGCCGGGAAGACTGCGCCCCGCTGCTCTGGCCGGAAGAATTTGACGGGGGAATGCTGATAACCAGTTGCGTACCGGTATCACCGGGGATTCGCCCTATCGTGAGGGGATCCCCGTTTATATAGATATTATTTTCCTGAATGGAGGTATTGGCCGCCGGAGGAACCGAAGGGGTCTGTAAATTTTGGATCTCGGCGGGATTTCGTACCAGTTCCACCGGATCCACCAGGGCGGCGGGTTCTTCGGGAAAATCCCGGAGGGTCCCCACGGGAATCGGCGGTTCCCGATTACCGGATGCGATGCGGATGGCGGAATCGCTCCTGCGGGGAGAAAAAACCAATATGGAAGCCCCGATAATTATCACCAGAAAGATCCCCACCGAGATTGAAACGAGTAATAATTTTTTCTTTTCTAAAATAGCATTACTTATCATCCTTTTACCTTACCCCTTCCCGGGCCAGGATGGTATCAATCCGGCGCTCCAGGCTCCTCAGACGGCGCCGGGAACAGAAGCCGGAAAGCCCCCGGTTATATACCCTGTAAATATCGGCATTTTTGGACAAATATTGAGGGATGAATTGCTTTTGACTGTGCAGGCGTTTGAGGATCTCAGCGAAGGGCAGCCGGTCCCGCCGGCGGGCCCGGAGCAACCGGGTGATCCAGGGGGCTTCCACCAGGATGATGAAGGCCAGGCTGCCGAAGGAAGATGACCGGTGGAGCAGGGCCGCGTTGATCACGCAGGGCCCCCGGCAGCGCGCTATCCACCGGTCGGTGAGGCGGTTCACCTCGGGGTGGACGATTCCTTCCAGGGCGGCCAGTTCGGCGGCCTTGCCGAAGACCTTCGCCCCCAGGGCCCGGCGGTCTATCCTGCCGTCCTCCCCGATAAGGCCGGGGCCGAACCGGGCGATGACGGCGTCCTTCTCCAGTTCCAGGGCCTCGTGGCCCAGCTTGTCCACGTCCAGCACCGGCAGGCCCCGCTCCTCCAGGAGCCGGGCCACGTGGTTCTTCCCCGCGCAGTACACCCCGGTGAGGCCGATCACCGGAACCGGAAACTCCCCCCGCGCCCCGCTTTTCCCCATAGGCGGCTAGTGGAAGTCCCCCCAGCGTTTGCCGGTTTCCACGCTGACCCGGAGGGGGACCGTGAGGGTTACGGCGTTTTCCATCTCCCGCCGGACCAGTTCCGCCGCCGCCGCCGCCCCCTCCTCGCTCACCTCCAGGATGAGTTCGTCGTGGACCTGGAGGAGGAGCCGGGCGGGGCTTTTCCGGGCGCTGAGGGCCGCATCCAGCTTGAGCATCGCGGTCTTGACGATATCCGCGGCGGATCCCTGGATGGGGGTATTCACCGCCACCCGTTCGGCGGCGGCCTTTTCGGTCTTGTTCCGGGAGTTGATCGCCGGAATCGCGCGCCGCCTCCCCAGAATGGTGGAGACATAGCCGGTTTCTTCGGTTTTTTTGATAAGCGCATCGATGAAGCGGCGGATTCCCCGGTAGGTGTTGAAATAGGCCTCGATAAAGGCGGCGGCGCTGGTCCGGCTTATCCCCAATTCGCCGGCAAGCCTGAAGGCGCTCATGCCGTACATGACCCCGAAGTTGATGGTCTTGGCGATCCGCCGCTGTGCCGGCTGCACCGCCTCCTCGCTGATGCCGAAGATCAGGGCCGCGGTCCGGGCGTGAACGTCCTTGCCCTCCTGAAAGGCGGCGATGAGGTTCTCGTCCCCGGAAAGATGGGCCAGGATCACCAGCTCTATCTGGCTGTAGTCCGCGGAGATCAGGAGCTTCCCCGGCGCGGCGGTAAAGGCCTCCCGGATCCGGCGGCCCTCCTCGTCCCGGATGGGGATGTTCTGGAGGTTCGGCTCCCGGCTGGAGAGGCGGCCCGTGGCGGTGCCGGTCTGGACAAAGTGGGTGTGGATCCGGCCCCGGGAATCCGCCGTATCCGCCAGGGTATCCACGTAGGTGGACTTGAGCTTCGCCAGGGTCCGGTGCCGGAGAATCAGGGCCGGCAC
>JAITRV010000047.1 GCA_031288215.1 Spirochaetaceae bacterium
CCGGACCTGCGGCTGTTGACCAATGTTCCCGATAAGGAAAAGGAAACGATGGATTTTAAGACCTCAAAAATGTCAGAGCTGGATATTTTCCGCCTTGTGTATGACCGCAATACAATTTCGCGTTCCAACTTGGGAGAGTTGGCAGAAAGCATATCGCCATCCACCCTTTACCGCCTGCTTGACCAGCTCGTGCAGAAGAACTACCTGCTTGAAGAATACGATACCGCCGCCTCAAACGGCCGTCCGCCGAAACTATACCGGGTGAATCCCAGGGCAGCCAAAGCGATTGGCGTTTTTATCACGTGGGACAGTTTCGGAATCTCGGTCATTGATATGGGCGGCGAAATATACGAGAAGAAAATTTTCCCCAAGGAACTGCTGTCCGTTCCCCGTGATACCATTCACGCCCTTACAACCGAAATAAAACGCCTGCAGAGTGCTTTTTCGGAAATTACAGGTATAGGGGTAGCCACCTTTGGGCCGATTATCAAAGACAAGGGAATTTTAAGCCATGGTCATCACAAACCGTCTGAGCTCTGGGATTATGTGCCGGTAAAGGATCTGCTTAACGCACAGACCGGACTTCCGGTAAGCGTAGACAACCTGGTAAGCGCTCTACTGCTCCATGAATTGGGAACAGAGCCGGGTCTCAGGCAAAAACGTGTTGCTTATTTTATGATTGACCTGGGGATAGGATCGGCCTTTTTTGCTCCTGGAATAACCAGGCCCAATATTGATACTACCGGACAGCTTGCCCATATGACTATCGATATAAACGGCGATGTTTGTGTATGCCGGCGAAAGGGATGTCTTGAGACTTTTGTATCCGCGGAATCAATTGTAAAAAAACTTGTTAAAAATAGAATTGTCCCCGAAGCTTCCCGGGACCGCAATCCCTATTCCCTGCTTGGGGAAGCGGCGGCAAAGAACCGCCGGGGCTTAAAGAATGTGCTTGAGGAAATTGCCATTGCCCTGGCAACCGCTATCCTTAACTACACGACGATGATGCTGCCTGACTGCGTGTTTATAGGCGGCAGGACTATGCACGTATTCCCTTTGCTATTTTCACGGGTGGAAGAAATAATCCACGAAAACACCAAAGACGCCGACTTCCACAAATTCTTCGAAATCAACAAGGCGGTTTACAGTGAAGACAGTTTTCTCCAGGGGGCCGCGAATATAATGTTCAGACACAGCTACAATCTATTCACATAAAAGGTTTTTACAATGAATAAGAATATTTTATTGATCATGACTGATCAGCAGAGAAGTGATTATACCGGCTACATCGCGGACGGCAAGGCCTCAATGCCCAACCTGGATGCCCTTGCCCGTACATCGGCGTATTTTACCTGCTGCCAAACGACCAATCCTATTTGTATGCCTGCCCGGTCTTCGCTCATAACCGGAAGATACCCCCGGCAGATCGGGGCTCTTACCATGTCGGGCGACTTGTTCCCCCAGATTCCGACTTTTATGCATGGATTGCAAAAGGCGGGATATACAACTTACGGTATCGGCAAGTTTCATTATTTACAAACCGCGCCATGGTCCGTGCCCCGGGGACAAGGCCTTAATTATGTAAAGATGGCAGCGGCATCCTGTGATTCAAAGCAGTACGGTTACGATGAAATATGGGAAGCCGCGGGCAAGCAGCTCATGCTAAAAAATTACTGTTATTATGCGGATTGCCTTCATGAAAAAGGCCTGCTTGAAAAGGCGCGGGATTTCTGGCAGCAATCAGGCGGACCAAACGGAGATACGGCGGACCATAACTATGACCAGGTCAGGTCATGGCCCTTTGACGAAGCGGATTATCCTGATGTGATGATAGGGTTAAAGGCCCGGGAAAAAATAAAGACCCATGATAGGAAAAAGCCGTTTTTTATGTTCCTGTCATTTTGCGGTCCCCACAAGCCCTATGACGCGCCGCGGCGTTACCTTGATATGGTTGAATATGAGGAAAAGGATGACTTTATTTTGGAAGCAAACAAAACCCTCAGCACTGAAGAAAAGGATATTATTTACCGGCAAAGACATTCCGCAAAAGCAATGCTCAGGCTGATAGACGATCAGATTGGTATGACGCTGGATGAATTGAAAAAACAAAATATGTTTGAAGATTCTCTGATTATATTTACCTCGGATCATGGCGACATGCTGGGCGATCATTATATGATCCAGAAAGGCGTCCCCTGGCGGCAGTCTGTTAACGTTCCCCTGGTGATAAAAATGCCGGGGATGGAACCTTCCGGCGCACACAACGCTCCTGTGGAACTCTCCGATATAGCCGCCACAATACTGGATTATGCCGGCCTGAAACCGGATGCCGCCCTTTCGAGACCCTGGCCGGCGTACAACGATCGCATCCCCTCACGGTCGCTGCTCCCCATCGTGCGGGGAACAAGCGATAAAATACGCGACTTTGCCTTTAGCGAGAGCGATTTTACCGAAGAGCGAAAACCGGGTGCGGTCTACAAAGAGGTACTCGAAAAACGGGGCGGCGGCGGCCGGCGCACCAACGCATGGCAGGCGGTGACCACAGACAAAAGCAAGTACATCAAATATACCGAATACGAAAGGCCCGGAGACGTGTACGAAGAATTTTACGACCTCGTCAATGATAGGAACGAAACAATCAATCAAATAAAAAATCCGGCCTACAGGAGGAAAATCCGGGAAGCCCGGAACAGACTGCGGTACATCCTGGACCGGTATCCGCCGTGCCAGATGACGTGGGCTGACGGGTGGATGGGTCAAGCTTAACGGGGCCCCGGCCCCTCCCAGGGGAAGCCCTCGCCGCCTTCAACCCAGTCCGCGTACTGCACCGCGGTCCGGGGGGAGCGGCCGTTGAACCAGCGTTCCCAGCGGAGGGCGTTCTCCCGGTAGGCCGCTCGGGCCGCTTCGCCGGCGGCGGTGAGGAGCCCCCGCTTTTCGGCGATGAAGCAGGCGATCTCCAGGTACTCCTCCTGGCTGGGGGCGGCAAAGACCACCGTGAGGCCGAAGCGGTCCGCCAGGGAGAATTGCTCCTGCATGGTATCGAAGGCCCGGACATCCCCGGTATCGGCGGCCGCCGCGGCCTGGGCGGTGGTGGGCCGGTCGGCGAAACGCTCCTTGACCAGGTGGCGGCGGTTGCTGGTGGCGTAGACCACCACGTTGGGGGGCTTCGCCTCCACCCCCCCTTCCAGGAGGGCCTTGAGGGTGGTATAGGAATCACCGGTGCTTTCAAAGGAGAGGTCGTCGATAAAGACCACAAATTTCAGGGCCCTATCCCCCAGGGTTTCCAGAATCCGGGGAAGCCGGGGGAGCGACGATTTGTGGAGTTCCACCACCTTGAGCCCCTGGGGGGCGTATTCGTTGCACACCGCCTTGACCGTGGCGGACTTCCCCGTCCCCCGGTCCCCGTAGAGGAGGAGGTTATTGGCGGCCTTCCCCCGGAGGAAGCGGAGGGTGTTGGCGACGACAAGGGCGCGCTGGTCCTCATACCCCCCAAGGGAGGAGAGGGCCACCGGGTCCGGGCGGCGCACCGGGATGAGGCGGCCTTCACCGTCCCCGTAAAAGCAATGGTACTGCCCGAGGATGCCCGCCCCCTGCCGCCGGATATACGCCTCCAGGGGCGGGAGGGCCTCGGCCCAGTCGGGGCCCCGGGGAAAGACGGCGGCGGGGGCTTCGGCCCCTTCCTCCTGCCACAGGGCCCGGGAAAAGGCTTCGCAGAGGCTTGCCGCCTCGGTGAAGCCGCCGGGGCCCGCCTCCGGTGAGCCGCCTGCCTCGGCGAGGAGGGCGGCAATCCGGAAGCCCAGTTCCGGGAGGTCCAGGGCGGCGAGCCTCCCCAGCCGGGCGAGGTCCCCCCGGGCGGCGGCCCGGAGCAGGGGCGTCACGGCGGCGGCCTCGGCGGCCCGGGTGAAGGTGTTCTCGTCGGTGAGGGCGAGCCGGGCCAGGGCCCCCGCAAGCCCCCCGGCGGGGCAATGGAGGAGCAAAGCTTCGGTCAGGGCGGTCCAATGCCGGAGGATGTCCAGGGCATCCTGGGCGGGCGTGCCCCGGATGGGCAGCGCGCTCCCCCCAGGGCCCTCCGGGGGCGCCTGAAACCGGAGGAGGGCCCGGGCCAGGTCCTCCAGGGCCCGGAGGAGGGGATGATCTTTCAACGCGGAGAACAGGGAAAGCCCCGCGATATCCGAGAGGATCCGGTAGAGGCTTTCCCGTTTCACGTCGATCATACCGCCCTTTCCGCCGGGACTGCCTCAGCGGCGGGGGCAAAGACCCCGGTTTGGATGAGGGCGAGGACCTTGGCGGGGCACTTGGACACGCAGGTCCCGCAGGAACTGCACTTGGCGTAATCCACCACGGGGACTCCCCGGTCCATGGTGATACACTGCTCGGGGCAGTTTTTCACGCAGACTTCGCATTTGATACACCCGGCTTTGCAGTTTTTCTTGACCATGGCCCGCAGGGGGTTCCGGTTGGAACAGAGGACCAGGGCCCCCTGCTGATCCTTGGGGATCACCCGGAGCAGGCCCTGGGGACATTCGGCGACGCAGACCTTACAGCCGGTACACTTCCCGTAGTCCACCCGGGGAAGGCCGTCCTCCCCCATGGAGAGGGCGCCGAACCGGCAGACCCTGAGGCAGTCCCCGAAGCCCAGGCAGCCCCAGACGCAGCGTTTGGTGCCGCCGGTGGAGAGCTTGGCCCCGCGGCAGGTCGCCATACCCCGGTAATCCCCCTTCTGGGGGGCGTGTTCCCGGGACCCCCGGCAGGCCAGGACCGAGACCACCGGGGAGACCGCGCCGGCGCTTACCCCCAGGAGGGCGGCGACTTTTTCCGCCACGGCCTTGCCCCCCACGGTACAGCGGTTGGGTTCCGCCCGGCCCGAGGCCGCCGCGTCGGCATAGCCGTCGCAGCCGGGGAAGCCGCAGGCCCCGCAGTTGGCCCCGGGCAGGACCTCCCGAACCAACCCCTTGAGGGGGTCCTCTTCAACCTTGAAAAATTCCCGAAAAAAGCCCAGGGCCAGCCCCAGGGCAAAGGCCAAAACCGCCGCAAAGATGGCGGTGACGAGTATGATATTCATAACGGCCCCCTATTTAACCAGTCCGGAGAATCCCATGAAGGCCATGGAAAGAAGTGCGGCGGAGACGAACAGCACCGGGGTCCCCTTCAGGAAGGCCGGGATGGGGCTGGTCTTGATCCGCCGCCGGACTCCCGCCAGGAGGAGGAGGGACAGCATGAAGCCCAGGGCGACCCCCACGGCATAGACCACCGACTCAATGAAGTTGAAGCCCTTGTCGATGTTGTCGAAGGTCACCGCGAGGATGGCGCAGTTGGTGGTGATCAGGGCCAGGTAGATCCCCATGGCCCCGTAGAGGGCCGGGGCGGTCTTTTTCAGGTAGAATTCCACCAACTGGACCAGGGCGGCGATGATCAGGATGAAGGCCAGGATCCGCAGGAATTCCAGCCCCCGGGGGATGAAGATGAAGTGGTACAGGGGCCAGGTTACGCAGGTGGCGAGCACCGTCACAAAGGTAACCGCCAGGCCCATGCCGATGGACTTATCCTCGTCGGTACTCATCCCGATGAAGGGACAGAGGGCCAGGAAGCGCATGAGGATCACGTTGTCAATTAAAAAGGCGGATATAAAGATCTTAAACAAGCTCATGATTGTTCCTCCCGGGAGCGGGATTTAATGAAGAGATTCAGGGCGATGAACAGGGAAAAGATGAAGAACCCTCCCGGAGGCAGGGTGAAGAACAGGATGGGCTGGTACGTCTCCGGCAGGATCTGCCGACTGAAAAGGGTGCCGTTTCCCAGGAGTTCCCGGATGACGGAGATCCCCATCAGGACCCAGGTATAGCCCAGGCCCATGCCCAGGGCGTCGGGGATCACGTTCACCAGGGGCTGTTTGGAGGAGTAGGACTCCACCCGGCCCATGATGATGCAGTTCACCACGATCAGGGGGATGAAGACCCCCATGGCCTTGGAGAGATCCGGGAAAAAGGCTTTGAGGACGTAGTCGATCACCGTGGTAAAGGCGGCGATGACGATGATGAACACGGGGATCCGGATCGAATCGGGGATGAGTTTGCGGAAGCCGCTGATCACCATCTCCGACATGAGGAGCACGAAGGTCATGGAAAGGCCCATGCCGATGCCGTTGGCCACGTTGGTGGTGACCGCCAGGGACGAGCAGAGGCCTATCATCAACACGAGCAGGGGATTTTCCTTCATAAGCCCATTGATAAATATCTTAAACAACTGGTTCATACATAAGCCTCCCTATTTTGATACCATGCTGAGGGCCGGCCCGGTATAGCCGGCCTGGGGGTTGGCGGCGAGCCATGCCGCGGCGGCGGCGGACGACGCCTTAACCACGTCGGTCACGGCCCGGCTGGTGATGGTGGAGGCGGTGATCGCCGCCACGTCGCCCTTCACCTGGAAGGGATCGCCCACGGATTTTCCCGTGAACTGGCCGTAGAAGGTGATCCCCCGGGCGCGGTCCACGAAGTAGCTGGAGGATGAGGCGTTGGCCCCGAGGCCCGGGGTATCCGAGGTTTCCAGGATCTTGACGCCGCTGATCGTGCCGTCGCTGCCCACCCCGGAGAGGATGACCACCGGCCCGCCGTAGCTGGCCCCGGAGGCCCGGATCGCCACGCCGATCACGGCGGCTCCCCGCTTCACCTCGTACTGGAGTTCAAATGCCACCTGGGGATCCGGGCTCTCCAGTTCCCCGGTGATGTCCCGGAAGCCGTCCCCTTCGGGGAAAAGGTCCTTGAGGGCGGCCTCCAGATCGGCCTGCTGCCGCTGGGCGATGATCTTTGCCGTGGCGGAATAAACGAAGGCCAAGCCGACGCAGGCCACGGTGGCATAAAGGGTAAGGACAACGCCTAATTTCAGGATGCTCTTCATTTTGCCGCCCCCTTGGGTTCGTTCTTTTTCTTGGGAACGAAGCCGTATTTTTTCTGAATGAACCGGTTCAGGAAGGGGGTCAGGGCATTCATGATCAGGATCCCGTAGGACACCCCTTCGGGGTAGTTCCCCCACTTCCTGATTAACACCGTGATGATCCCCGCCCCCAAGCCGAAGAGGAGTTTCCCCGTGGCGGTTACCGGGGCGGTGACGTAATCGGTGGTCATGAACAGGGCGCCGAAGAGGAGCCCCCCGCCCAGGAGGGTGAACAGGGGATCGAGCCCCAGGACCAGGGAGAGTAAAAACGCCCCCGCCGTCATGGCCGCCGGGGCCCGCCAGTCAATGGTCTTGGTGACGAGGAGGTAGAGCCCCCCCAGGAGGATCAGGAGGCCCGAGGATTCCCCGATACAGCCCCCGTGGTTCCCCAGGAACAGGGTCTTCATCACCGTCCAATAATCCCCCGCGGCGGTAAGCCCGGAGGCGGAAAAACTTGCCCCCACTTCGGAGAGGGCCTGGGAAAAGCTCAAGCCCCCGTCGAGGCCCAGCTTGACGATCCCTAAGGGGGTGGCGCTGCTGACCCCGTCCGCGAGGCCCCGGCTAAAGGTTTCGGGGATGGCCCAGGAGGTGATGGCCGCGGGGAAGCTCATGAGGAGGAAGGCCCTGCCGATGAGGGCGGGGTTGAAGACGTTGGCCCCGAGGCCGCCGAAGAATTCTTTGGCCACCACCACCGCGAAGACCGCCCCCAGGGCGGTCATCCACAGGGGGGTCCCCGGGGGAATCACCAGGGCCAGGAGGAGGCCCGTTACCGCCGAGGAGAGGTCAAGCACGCGGATTTCCTTGCCGATGACGGTGCGGAACAGGGCTTCGGCGGCCGCCGCGGAGGCTACCGATACCAGGATGGTGAGGAAGGCCGGAAGGCCGTAGAGGACCACCCCGAAGATCGCCGCCGGGGAGAGGGCGATGAGCACATTGGCCATCAGGGGCCGGATGGAAACCGGCGAGACGATATGGGGACTTGAGGAGAGGAGGAGGCTCTGAAGTTCAGCCTCGATCTGTTTTTCCGTTTCTGCCATGATTTCCTCCCTAACCTTTTGCCGCTGAGGCCGAAGCCGCCTTAGCAGCCGAAGCCGCCTCAGCGGCCTTTCGCCGTTCCGCCTCCAGGACCTGCCGGGCCCGGAAGCGCTGCTTCCCGACCCGGAAGCGCTGGACCAGCTTAATCCGGGCGGGGCACATATAGGTGCAGCTCCCGCATTCGATACAATCCATGAGCCCCGCCGTGAGGGCCGTGTCAAAGTCGTCGGCCTCCAGGCTGTAGTTCATGATCACCGGGGAAAGCCGCATGGGGCAGTTGCGCAAACAACGGCCGCAGCGGATACAGGGCCCCTCCGCCTCGGTCCAGGTTTCCGCCTCGGTCATCAGGATGATCCCCGAGGTGTTCTTCTGGATGGGGATTTCTATAGAAGAAACCGCGTTTCCCATCATGGGGCCCCCGAAGAGGATCTTCCGGAGCGCGCTCCGGTCGATGGCGATGAATTCCGGGGGTAAATCCGAAAGCAGGGTTCCGATGGGGGCCCGGATGTTCTTGGGGGTTTTACAGGCCCCGCCGCTCACGGTAAGGTCCCGGTCGATCAGGGGCTTCCCCAGGGTAAAGGCCTCGGCAATGGCCGAAAGGGTCCCCACGTTCTGGACGATGCAGCCCGCGTCCATGGGAAGCCCCCCGGAGGGGACTTCCCTGCCGGTCAGGGCGGCGATCAGCATCTTCTCGCCCCCCTGGGGATAGAGGGTCTTACAGAGCCCCACCTGGATATCCCCGCTATAGCCTCCCAGCCGGACCTCCCGCTCGATCATGGGGATGAGATGGGCTTTGTTGTCTTCCATGCCGATAATGGCCCGGTTCACCCCGGTTATCTTCATCACGATGGCCAAGCCCTTTACCACGAGATGGGGCTTTTCGGTGAGGGCCGCCTCGTCGGTGGTGAGATAGGGCTCACATTCCGCCCCGTCGGCGATGATGACGTCCACCGGCTTACTCGGCGCAAGTTTTATATGGCAGGGGAAGCCCGCTCCCCCCATACCGACGATCCCCGCGTCCCGAATCCGGGACAGGGCTTCTTCCCTGGTACAGGTAAACGGATCCAGGGGCGGCAGGAATTCCGTATCGGGACCGCCGTCCTCAACCAAAGCGGCGGGCCCTTCGCCCTCCGCCTCTATGATGATACATATCCCCTCGCTGTTGTTTGACTGGGTCCGGGGTTCTATTTTTTTGACCACTCCGGCGATAGACGCATGGACCGGGACGGTCATCGGACCGGGGCTTACCGCATCGGCGATTTTCTGCCCCCGCTTGACCCGATCGCCGGCCTGTACCAGGCTTTGATTGGGCGCCCCAAAGTGCTGGTTAATAGGAATAACCACCTGTTTGGGCGGGGGAACCAGTTCCACCGGTTTCCCCTCGGTCGCGGCCTTCCGTGTGGGAACACGCAAACCCCGCTTAAATGTACTTACAGACATAAAAGGCCTCTCTTAAAAAATCCATATTACTGTATGCTTATTTACGATACTAAAGATGAATTATTATAAGCCCAAAACCGTCCATGAGTCAAGCCTTTTCCTTTTTGCCCCCATCAAGGAGGGGGGTCCGGGGGGCCCTCGGCCCCCCGGCGGGGGGTGCGGGGGGCAGCGCCCCCCGTATCTACGAAGCCTTAATTAATTTTAAACTTCTTCACCTCCCGGATCAGTTCATCGATGTCCTTTTTATTGAGCCGGCTGATCTCGTTGACCTGGCTCACCGTCGTGTTGATCTGATTCGCCCCGGTGGCCATTTCGTTCATACCGCTGGTGATCTCCCGGGTTATGGTTTCCAGGGTCCGGCTGGTCTCGATGACCTTCCGGCTGCCGATGTTCATCTCCTTGGAGCTCTGTTTGACCCCCCCGGTGATCTCGTTGAGCCGGCTTATCGCGTCCAGGATCTGCTTGCTCCCCTGCCCCTGCTCTTCCATGGCGTTCCGGATATTCTCCTCCTGGTCCGAAACGATCTTCACCCCCTCGTCGATGGCCTCGAACTTGTTGAGCACCTCGTTGGTGGACCGGGTGATCTTTTCTATGGAGTCCTTGATCTTCTTCAAGACCCCGCTGATCGTTTTGGACTGCTCCCCGGAACTCTCCGCCAGTTTGCGGATCTCGTCCGCCACCACCGCGAACCCCTTCCCCGCCTCCCCGGCGTGGGCCGCTTCGATGGCCGCGTTCATCGACAGGAGGTTCGTCTGGCTCGCTATGTTTTCCATCACCGCGTTGATCTCCAGCAACCCCTCGGATTCCCGGGCTATC
>JAITRV010000119.1 GCA_031288215.1 Spirochaetaceae bacterium
CAAGGTTCCCGTTCTTTATCCGGAGGAAATCCTGGATCTGCCGGAGGCTTTTATCCGCCGGGACCTGATAATCGGAGGCATAGGACAGGGGCTGCCCCAAGTCCCCCAGGTATTCCATATAGGCATGGTAATAGTTGTTGTTCCGCTCGATCTCTTCCGCGATGGCCCCTTCCAATACGGAAAGGGCCTTTGACGCGGTCAGCATCCGCTGAAAACTCTTCGTATATTCGGCGTACAGGGCTTCATATTCCCGGTCGGCATAGGGACGCCGGCTTTCCCCGGAATCGTACAAAGCGGCCAGGGCGCGCAGGGCGGTATCGGAGCGGGTATACCGCTCCCGGGCGTAGGATAATTCTTCGTAAGGATTCTTGTAGTGCACGGCGGACGCCTCTGCCGCTGTGGAGGCATCCGTTGTACCCAGATAGGCCGTGCTCGCCCAGCGCCGGACGGCGTCCTGGATCTCATAGGCAAAGCGGGCGTCCTCCAGGGCCCCGTAGTCCCGCTTGACCGCCTCATAGATGCCGTCGTAGGCGGCTCCCGCGGAGGCAAAGGCCCGGGCGGCCGCTTCGTAGGATCCGATCTTGCGGCTATGCGCTTCCTGTTGTGCCGTGATGGTATCGGACAGGGCTTCAAGTTCCGCCTTTATGACGCCGCCGCTCTGTTTTGACTTGTTATAGCCCGCTCCCAGACGCTGGATCTCCTGCTCCAGGGATTGCCGATAGGCGTACTGCCGCCGGAGTTCGCTCCCCTCCAGGTAGTAGCTGTCGTAGTACCCGTATTCCACCGGCTTGATGAGGGCATCGTCCCAGGCGCGGAGGGGATCGTCCTGATAGCCCCGGCTCCCTTCCTGAAACTCCTCCCAGCCTGCCGGAGTTCCCGAGGCCATCATCAGAAATCCCCGGTTCAGCATCCGGGTTGCCTGGGAGGCCTCTTCATAGGCGTCCGCCAGAAGCCCTTCCTGCCAGCTTGCGGCGGCCTTCACCCCCGCAAGGTCCCCCTCGGCTTGGCCGGTAACGCCGGCGTTCAGGGGATTGCCCTGGTTCTTGCTGTTATCATTGTAGTCCCGTAAAAATTCGGCCGTGATATAGGACCGCCAATGGCTTTTTCCCTCCTGGCCGGCGGCGGCGATGGTTTTTTGAAGCGCGTCAATGGCCGCCCACAGGGCATACTCGTCGGCCACGCGCTGCCCCTGCCGGGAGAGGGTTCCGTACAGAGCGGTCAGTTCCTCCGCAAGCAGTTCGTGGTAGGAATCGCCCTCCGCAGCCGTTTCTCCGGCAGGGGCCTCCCCGGTGATGATCCGGATCGCCTCCTCCACCGCCCGGTCCCGGATCGCCGCCGGAGCGTATCCGTGGTACCGGGCCGCGGCGGCCTGTAAGGCGGCTTCGGCCGCCTCCGGCGCTACGGGGCCGGAGCCTGCGGCCAGGTCCGCGGCGATCCTCCTTACCGCTTCGTCCGCAAGCTCATCGGGGTTCAGCAGGGTGAATAAGGCCGGATCCAGTTCTAAGGCCGCCGATAATGCCCGGGCGCTTCCCGGCGCCGCGTAGAGGAGGATCTCATGGACCGCCTCCACCTGGCCGATCCGGGCCTGGTTGGCTTCGGCTCTCTGGGCAAGCTGCGTCCCCGAGGCGCTCATGGTTCTACCGGAAGCGGCCAGCCGGGCGGCGATATAGTCGATCAGGGCGTTCCGCCAGGCCGGTAATTCCCCCCGGATCCACGCGGGCAGGGACGCGGCGTGCCCGTCCAGGGCGGAGAGGAGGGCGGAGAGGTTCTGCTCCACCGGTCCGGCCCTCCCCGTCAGGGCATCGGCCAGGGCCTTGACGCCGGGAAGGCCCTCCCCGTTGAGGGCGACGCCGAAGGACCTGAAAACCTCCCCCATCCCCTGGAGGGCCCGCAGCCCCGTCTCCCGGACCGCGGCCCGCGCCTGGGAGCCGATCAGCCCGTAGATCTCCAGCAGGCCCTGGCTGCGGCTGAGTGCGGCCAGCTCTTCCGTTAAAAAGGCATACGTTAAGGGCTGCCCCGAAGGGGTTCCAAAAAAGGAGCCCTCCCGGAGGAACCAGGAGATAAAGAGGTTCCCCTGGGCGGCCGCGTCAAGGGCCGCGTCGAGGGACGTTTGGAGCGTACCGTCCCCGGCGGAATCCAGGATCATCTGCAATTCCCGCAGGGCCTCACGGCATTCCGCCGCGTCCCCCGGGGCCAGGAGGCAGAACCGGGCCAGCAGCTCTGCCCGGCCGCCGCCGGCGGCTTCCCCGGCGATCAGGGAAAGCCCCTCCAGTTCCAGGGTCAGCCGGGCCGTGAGGAGGGCCCGCCGGGCTTCTTCGTCATCCCGGACCAGGTTGAATTCAAGCCCCCGCGTGACAAAGGCCGCCTTTTCGGCCGCCTCCGCTTCCCGGCCTTGCATGGAGAAATACCAGTCCGCGGTGGAGGAGGCGGTCAAAAGGTCCATGGCCCTGAGCCGGTTTTCAAGCAGGGTTTGTGCCTGGGCCCGGGCGGTCTTCACCAGGCCCCGGATAAGCCGGTCATAGCCGGCCCGGATATCCTCCTGTTCCGCCGGCGCGGCCCGGGAACACTGTTCCGCCTGTTCCCACAGCAGCGCTTTCAGCACTTCATACGCGGGATCATCTTCGCCGATGCCAAAGTCCCCAATGGAATGGGGGACGGGCTCATCTTCCCCCAAGACCCGGATCTTCGAAGCGGCCTCCGCCAGGGCCGACAGGGATTTCCCGATCCCCTCGCCGCCCAGCACCAACTGCTTGAGCGTATTCCCGGCGCTTTCGAGTTCCTGGGCAAAGCCCAGGGCCCGGGCCTGTTCAAGATACCGGATATAGACCGCCGTATCGCCCCCGGCCCGCAGGAGGCCGGATCGTTCCAGGAGTTCCCGGTATTTTGCCGCCAGATCGTCTAAAATAAAGTCGTTGCGGCCCACCGCATAGGAGGCCATGAGGATCGCGTAGGACCGGTTCATCTCCTCCAGGACGCTTTCCGATTCCCGCAGCGAGGCCGCCGCTTCGTAAAGGGCCTCCTGGGCCCCGGCGACCCCGGTTCCGGCGGCGTTGAGCCGGGAGACTTCCGCGTCATACCGGAGCAGGGCCGCGTCATAGCGCGCCTTGGCTTCCTCCCAGGCCTTTATCCCTTCGCCCTCGGTCATGCGGCCGGCGCTCAGCTCCTCCGCATAGGCAATGACCTCCTCCGCGATGGCGAGCCGCTTTTCCCAGTACCCCGCCACCGCCTTCGCCCGGATCAGCTCGATCTGGTACTCATCCAGGTTAAAATCCTCGCTCACCGCCCCTTCGTCCACGATATCGACCAGCCTACCGGTCCCCATGACCAGGTTAAAATCACGGATCAGGGCGTCCCGGGCCTCCTGAGCCTTACCCATATAGGTATCGTAGAGGTCGGACCATTGTTTCAGTTCACGGGCGGTCGCCAGGGATCCGGCATCCGTGTTGGAGGCAAGCTCCCCGGCTATCCACCGGGAAAAGGCGCCCCCGCTCAGGGACGGGGCGTCCTTGTTGGGGTAGCGGGTGAGCCAGAACTCGATGTTCTCCCGGGCGGCGGCGGCCATGGAACCGCAGGTGATATAGGAATCCACCCAGGCCTTTGCCCGGCCCGCGCCGGCTTCCATCCTGATAAGGGCATCCCCCTCGAATTCCGCCTTGGCCTCGGAAATCGCCGCTTCGAGGTGCTCCGACGCCTGCCTGAAAAGAAGCGCCCCCGACTCAAAGAGGGCCTTGGCCTTGGCCTCCCAATTCCGCCGCTCCTGTTCAAGCCGGGTGAAGGCGCCGCTCCAGGCTGCTTCCCCCTCCAGGTAATGCTGTCCCGCCTCCTGTTCCCACTCGATCCGGCGGATAAAGAAGCGTTCCTCCGCCTCCTCCCAGGCCTTGATCCCCCGCTCGAACTGCTCCCGGTAGGCGTCGAGCCATTCGCTTCCCGCCAGGGCCAGATCCCCCGTCCCCGCCGCCGCCGCCTCTATCCGCTCCTGAAGCTCCGCAATTCCCTGGGTGCAGAAGGCGCCGGCCTCCTCGATGAGCTGCCCGGCGATCATCGACGCCGCTTCCCCTTCGCTCTTCTTCCGCAGGCTCCACACATCCCCGGTCCGCCGGGCCGTCAAAAGCCGTTCCTCCCGGGCGATGAGGGCCTCAAATTCCCTCCGCCTGCCGGACGCCGCCTCCCGGGCAAGGCCCTCCAGGCGCTCCGCAAAGGCATCCCGCCGTTCCTCCGGGATATAGGCGAGCAGTTCCGGGAACAGCGCCGCCAGGCGCGCCTCATACCGGCTGCTTTCGGCGTCAGCGATTCCCTCCGCCTCCTCCCGCCACCGCGCCTGTTCCGCTTCCACCTCCCCCTCGCCGGGGCGGATCACCAGGGGATCGCCGCTTGCCCCGTCGTAGAGGATGTTCCCGTTTTCATCCAGATGGTACATATAAGGCAGGCCGGCGCTCCGGATCTGCCGGGCCGCATCCTCCCCCGCTGTCCCGGAACCGAAAAAGCGGGTCAAAAGCCATTGGGTAAACCGCGCCTCCAGTTCCGCCTCGCTCCAGGCGTCGATCCCGGCCCCGGCCTCCATCAGCAGGGCGCGGTCGCCGTAGAGTTCCGTGGCAGCCAGTTCCCAGGCGCTTTTTGCCATACGGATGCCCTGCCGGGCTTCGGCGATCCATTGTTCCGCCCCGGTCTCCCGATCCGCCCGCCGGAAGTGATAGTCGTAGACCCCGGAATCGAATCCCCGGGCATCCGGTTTTGTCTGCCCCGAAAGGGCGCCGCAGACCGCGGCGAGGATCATCCCCAGAAGGATCGCTTTTGAAAAGAAAAAAGTTTTGGATTTCATGTTTCGGCCTCATCGTGAGAGCCTGCGCCCCGCTCAAGCGGAGTCCTTTTCCCGGACCGTATATTCCTTAATATATAGGGGTCTCTCCCGCGGGGCGCTTCAATGAAATTTCAAAAAAAACGAAAAAAAATGAATTTTAAGGAGCACAGGGCAAAAAAAGAGAGCACGGACCAGAGGTCCGCGCTCTCTTTTGCCCAGGAGGGGCCGGCGCTCCGTGTTACCGGGGGAGGGCTACTCCTCCACGATGATCAGTTGGATATTGGCATCTTTTCCAAAGGCCTTCTTGAAGTTGGTCTGCCACGTCTCATCGTAGCCGGTGCTGCCCGTGGGGACCTTGATGGTAACGGTCTTGGTGTAGGCGTAGGTAGATCCTGCCACTGTCCCTAGCGACGGAGCATTCTTGGGCAGGGTGAGGGAGAGGCCCATCGTTTCGGTTCTGAGGAAGCAGTGAGATTGGAGGGAACCGGCCTTCGGGAACTTCGCCGTGGCGAGGGCGGTACAGGAGATGAAGGCGGCGGTGTTGATGGAAACGACCTCCGGGAAGTCGACCGTGGCGAGGGCGGTACAGGAGGCGAAGGCGTATTCGCCGATGGATCGAGCCTCCGGGAAGTCCACCGTGACGAGGGCGGTACAGACGTAGGAGAAGGCGTAGTTGCCGATGGTAGTTACCGTGCTGCCCGTGACGCTCTTGAGGGATGTAAAGAACTTGAAGGTTGCCGACGGGCCGGATCCATCCACGATGCTTTCCGCCCCGTCGGGGAGGACCAGGGATACCACCAGGTCTTTCCCGGTACTGTCCGTACTGTCCGGGTTAAACGTCGTGTCGGGCGCGTTGTAACAGAGGGAGAGGTCCACCTCGACGTATTTCCCCTTCGCTGCTATTACCGAGAGGAGCTTGGCGAAGGTGTCCGTGCCGTTCCCCAGGTCCATCTTCATGGGAAGGAGGATGGGGTCCCCGGCGTTCCCGCCCTGGCCGGTGACGCTGTCCAGGTACGCCGCGGCTTTTTCGACGCTGGGGAGGAAGAAGCGTTCGAACGCCACGGTGAAGGGAATACGCTTGGAGAAGGGCACACCGTCCTTGTAGCCGTTGAAGGTCACGTAGTGGAGGCCCAGGTCCAGGGCGTAGTTCGCCCCGTTCTTGTCCGTTGCGGAGACCACGAAGGGGTTGGCCTCCTTGGCCGGCCCGGTGTCCACGGACCAACTGATCTTTTCGTAGCCCTCCACTTTCAGGGAGAGTTCGCTCGGCACGTCGTTGCGGTAGATGGTATTGACCTCATTGCTCCCGGATACGACGATATCCCCGTGGTTATAGCCGATCGCTATCGAGAGGGCCCCGTCCGCCTTGGTCGCCGGGAAGACGATGGTGACGGTGAGCTTTTTGCCCGTGTTGTCCGTGCTCACTCCCGTGAGTCCTCCGTGGCTGAAGGGGTCAGACACACCGGTAAAGGTATAGTCCTGCGTCGCTATCAGCTCGATCACCGCGGTGTAGACCGTGTTCCCCGCGAAGGAACCGCTGTGGTCCGCGCCGTTCGCCTTCCACCGGATGATCCCGTCGTACTGCGGCGCCTTATCAAAGAAGGAGGGGTCCGGGTCATCCCAGGTCATCGGCGCGGCGAAGTACGGGGTCAGGTTGAAGTCGGTCACCTCTATCGGTTGGGGAACAGGCAGGGGCACGGGAAGGGGCGTTATGTCGCTCGTGAGGCCGGCGTAGACGTGGATGAACTCGTTGTTGAAGCCCCCGACGGCGCCTCCGACGGTCACTTCGAAGCGGGCCTTGTAGTAGCCCGAGTCAAGGGAGAGGCTCTCATTGCTTGTCGTACCCGGTGTGAGGATCCTCATGCCGCCGTCCACCGGAATGTCGCTCGTGAGGGGGGTGATAGTGAGGATGGGGGCCCTCACATCCGAAGGAAGCTCCTGCTTAAAGGTAACGGTGCCCTTCCCCGCGTTGGCCTTGGGGCCCATGGTGATGCTGGCGGTGGTCGTCTGCCCTTCTGCTATGACAACGGTTTTCGTGCCCTGGGCAATGGCGTTGCCGGCGCTGTTGGAGCCCTCGACGGTCACAACGTAGGTCCCCGTAATCAGCTTAATGTCGTCGGTTGCGGCGCCTGAAAACGTGACGGGCGCATGGGCCTGGCCGTCCTTCTTGGGCTCAAAGCTCACCGTATAGGATGAAATGCCGATGGATGTGGGGAAGGCGGTACGGGCCTGCCGCACGCTCGCCGCCGGACCGGCGAGGCCCAGGGTGAGGGAGAGCCGCCCCATTCCCTCAGGAAGCGCCGCCGATACCGGCTCAGGCGCCGGCTGCGAGGCGGAAGGGTTCTGGCAGCCCGGCAAAAGCCCTATCGCCGCGGCGAGGGCGGCGATACCGAGGAAGAAACCGAAGGTTTGTTTTGTTTTCATAACTCACTCCTCTTTATTATTTTGCTACTTTAAACGGAATCCGTTTTGAATAGGGCCGGCCGTCCCGGTACCCGTTAAAGGTAAGGACATGGTCCCCCGGCAGGTATGCGTCCGCCCGAAGGGTCAGCGGGTTGCCCCGGAGGACCATGTCGTCGAGGACCGTGTCGTCGCTGTCCACATCCACATACCACAGGATGTTTTCATACCCCGACACGCTCAGGGTCAGGGTTTGTGATCCGCTGATGACGTTTTTGCCGTCGCTGCCCGATACACTGATATCGCCATAGTCAAAGCCGATGGTTATTTTCACCGAGCCGCCGGTATCGCCAGAAACGGTAGAACCGCCGCTGGTGCTGCCGGTTCCGCCGCCGGTTCCGCCGCTCCCGCCGCTTCCTTCACTCCCGCAGCCGCAATTCCCGCCACAGCCGCCGCTGCTTCCGCCGCAGCCGGCCTCGGTCATATCGAAGCACGTATCGTCATTGCAGGGCTTTTCCTTGTCAACGCAGTATCCCTCACATTCGCTGCAGCTCTCCTCAATGGTTCTGCTCGAACCGCCGGGACATCCCGTGATAACCGCCGCTGCCATGAGGATGAACCCCAGCAGGGCTTTTAGAGTCAAGAGGAGGGTATAGCAGGTTCTTTTCACAGGACATTCCTTTCTCCCCCGGAGGGGATTTCATAGCCGGCGGGGCGGGGGCGAAGAAACAAGAGGATCAGACCATCGCGGACGCCGTTGAACATATTCATCTCATGACGACGGGCTTTTGCCCTATAAATGATGCCTTTACAAGATGGGATGAAACTACGGAATTGTATCATGGAATCCGGAAAAACGCAAGCATAATAAAGAAAAAAATAAGACTTAGCAAGCGATCGGCCGGCACAGGCCGCCGGATACCCCGCTGCCTGGTCCTCCCGGCACGGACCGGCATGGGCCGGCACAAGAGAGATTTGCCGGGGGGTCCTGGCGGCTGGGAACACATGGGGCCCCCCGGGGGTCCCCCCCATGTGTTCCCACCGCCACCCCCCTCCGCAATTCTGGTCTGTGCCGGCCCCTGCCGGCCCGTGCCGGTTTTTCCGGCGGGAGTATCCGCCGGCCTGCCTTTCCGCGTGGGGGGGCGGGTACGGCTGCCGGGTGAGGCTGCCGGGGCCGGTGGGAGGTGGAGGCTTTATGAGGGCAAGAAGCCGGGGCGGGGGGTGAAGGCCGGTAACGGAGATAGCCCAGCCGGGGGACTTCCGTCCCCGGCTGGGCTGCTTGTGTTTGATGGGTGGGCTAAACCCGAAGCATTACGATGCCGTCTTCACCCATCTAGTATTCGCGGAGTTCCACGTATACGTGCCTGATGGTGAAGCTTCTGCGGACCCTCCTGAAGCAACAGTGTAGAAATTACTCACCCCACTACCGCCAAAGGCTATAGTTCCCTCAATTATGAGCGTCGAGGATGATGATTCACCGCTAATTGTATAATTTCCACCGTATGTAAGCGTTGCATCTTCCTCTATCGTCCATGTGTTGGCTGAAAAAATGGCAAAATTGTTCTTAAGGGTAAGTTCCGCCTCGCCCTTCACCGCATACAAGCCGCGAGTACCTGCGGCATCAGCAGAAAACTCAATGCTGCCGGCAGAGTCCGCAACCCATTCAAGTTTACCGCCACCGCTAGCTGGGGATATAAACACTACGGGGGTCGCGCCTATTTTGGCCGTGCTGTCCGGAAGTAATTTGATTACCCCTTTGTTGTCCGAAAATGGTGAATTAGCTGCCGTAAGATCGAATTGAAAGTCAATGGTTCCCAGAACCTCAACCGTGCCTTTTACGACAAGGGTGCGTTCCGGATCACCCGGCGACCTTCCAGGTGCCTCCACATTAAACGAGGAACCTTCCGCGATACGGAACGTTGCTTTCTCTTCTATGGTTGCGACAGATCCGGTGTGTATGCTGGTAGACGGGGCAATAAGAACAAAGGTCCCCGAATTTAAGGTTAACGATTCCTCCTTCAAGGTGATTTCACCCTTCTCGCTGTCAGAGGCCCAGGTGTAAATGGCCGTGGTTGATCCAGGCGGCGCTATATACTCAGTACCGCCCATATAGGCAGTACTCCCCTGCTCCAGTACGGTTGTACC
>JAITRV010000165.1 GCA_031288215.1 Spirochaetaceae bacterium
CCGGGCGTAAGTATCCCCTTTTCCTTCGGTTGTTCCTCAGCCTCCCCGATATTCTTAAAAGGGTCCCGGTCCAGTTCCTCCCGGCTAACCGCATACCTGACGGCGATCCGCATGGATTGCAGTACCGTATTGATTCGCCGCCCAGACATGCTGTTCTCCGCCGCCCAGGTCATCCAGTCCCGAATCTTACCGGCGGTTAAAGAACCAAGCGTGACGCCCCGGAAGCCCGGGAACGGTTCTATATGCCGCTTTACGTCTTCATGATGAAGTTTGATATAGGCGGCGGCTAACGGCTTCTTTTTGATTTGGGCGCATTCCCGGACATAGGGGGAATCTGGGGTCCAAAAATCGGCTACATACTGGACGAGCGATTTATCCGGTACTTCCGGTGTGAAGCGGATGGTTGGCAGCATGGCCCGCGCCGCTTCTTCGGCATCATGCCGGCCGCCGCCCCGGCCCTTTACGGGGATCCCGGTTGATCGGATGTGGGCATACTTCCGGCTTGCTTCGTCCCAATAGCGGACATACCAGAAATACCCGGCCTTGGTTTTTTTACGGTAAATACAATAAGGGGCGTGGGGTTTCAACGGCCGCATAATACCACCTTTTCCCCAAGGTAACACTCGGTATCAATGTACCTTGCGGTGTACCTCGGGGCTTTTTCTGTGATACAGCTTCCGTTGTTCGGTCAGCTCATTCTTTGCTATACAAGCAATTAGTCTTCTTGCCCGAGGGGGGACTTGAACCCCCAAGCCCTCGCGAGCACTAGTACCTGAAACTAGCGTGTCTGCCAATTTCACCACCCGGGCGGCGTTCTCCCACTATAAACCGCCTTGAGAAAAAAAGTCAACCGTATTGAAGCGTTTTTTCCGGTAAAAACGCTGCCTTTCCCCCGGACTCCTCAAGAAATAGCCGTTTCCAGGGCCGTCTCCATCATTTGGGTAAAGGCCGTCTGCCGCTCCTCGGGGCTCGTACTCTCATGGGTAACAAGGCTGTCCGAGATCGTCAGAATCGTCAGCGCCTCCCGGCGGTATTTCGCGGCCAGGGTATAGAGTTCGGCGCTCTCCATTTCCACCGCAAGGGCGCCGAATTTCGCCCAGAGCTTCCATTCCTCGGGGTCCTCGGTATAGAACATATCGGAGCACACCACATTTCCCACCTTGGGGAGCCAGCCCTTGGCCAGGGCCTTCTCGTAGGCGGTTTTCAGCAGGGAAAAACTCGCCGTGGGGGCAAAGTGCCTCCCCCCAAAACGGAACGAGTTTGCCCCGGAATCGGTAGAAGCCGACATAGCCAGCACCAGATCCCGGATTTTCAGCTCCTCCTGAATCGCCCCGGCGGTTCCGACCCGGATTGCCCGCCGCACCCCATAATCCCGAAACAGCTCATTCACATAAATCGATAGCGAGGGAATCCCCATGCCGGTACCCTGGACCGAGACCCGCTTGCCCCGGTAGGTTCCGGTATACCCCAAAATATTCCGCACCTCGGAGTACAAACGGGGGTTTTCCAGGAAATTTTCGGCGATAAATTTGGCCCTCAGGGGGTCTCCGGGCAGCAAAATCGCCTCGGCAATCTCCCCGGGCTTAGCCGCAATATGAATAGACATATCCGCTCCTTTCATCCATGACGTATTGATCGCTCGTTCTTTTCTATAGAATACAATATAATATAATTTGAGGCGCCTGGCACGGTATTTCATTTTTTTTATAAAATTTCTTTCCTTCCCCTCTTGACATAAACCGTTTGATTTGTTATGTTCCAAGAACGTCATAAAAGGTGACTTTAAGGCCCTTGTAGCTCAGTTGGCAGAGCACATCCATGGTAAGGATGCGGTCAGCGGTTCGATTCCGCTTGAGGGCTCGGAAGGGAATTTTTCTATAGGATTGAGGGAGATTTGGTATTATGGCGAGTAAAAAAGCGGTGGTGGAGCTCATTGCCCTTCAGTGTACTGAGTGTAAGCGGAAGAACTATACCACTAAGAAGAACCGGCGGAATATGCAGGAAAAGCTGGAGCTGAACAAGTATTGTCCCTTTGATCGGAAGCATACGCTGCATAAGGAGACAAAGGTCAAATAGCGGCGGAATTTGATTGTATGCCCCATTTTTTATATAATAGGGTAAAATCGAACGCGAAAGAATAATACGGGCTGTCCGGAGCGGGGCCTCTATTGTTTTTTATAGGCCAGTAGCTCTAATGGTAGAGCGTCGGTCTCCAAAACCGAATGTTGTGGGTTCGAGTCCTACCTGGCCTGGACTGAAAGTCCTTCGTGGGGAAGGAAAAATCCCGGGGAGGACTCGAGGGGTTGACCCGCCGGCCCAGGGGAGGAAAGGCGTGTGCGTACAGTCCGGCGGACTACAGGCAGGCGGGGTAAAGCCGGCGGACTGAAGTCAGGCGGGCTCAACCGGGGCCTGGGCACTACTATGGATGAAGGAAAGGGAAGATGAACAAATTGGCTCAATTTATAAGAGAATCCTATGCGGAACTCCGGAAGGTCGTATGGCCCGGGAGGGATGACGTCATCAGTTCCGTTAAGGTAGTCATCGTTTCCACTATTATTTTTGCGGCGGTATTGGGCCTCGTGGACGTCCTGCTGCTCCTGGGTGTGCAGGCAATATTCTAGTCTAAAAAGGTACATTATGGCGACAGGTTGGTATGTCCTTCATACCTACTCAGGATATGAACAAAAAATAGAAAAAACTATCCGCTTAATGATAGAAGCCGGGGAGTTGGAGAAGGAAGTGATCCGGGATATTAAGATCCCCTCCGAAGAGATCGTGGAGGTTAAGGACGGAAAAAAACGGGTCATAACGAGAAAGTTTCTGCCCGGTTATATCCTGATAGAGATGGATCTGCCCGATTTGGGATGGAAGGCCCCCTGTACCAAGATCAAGAAGATCCAGGGGGTAACGGGCTTTGTGGGAACCCCGGCGGACCGGAAGCCCCAGCCCCTCTCCGGGGATGAGGCCCGGTCGATACTGCAAAAATCCGGGGAAATGAAGGGGGAACGGCCCGTCCGGTCCCGGCAGTCATTTGCGGCGGGGGAACAGGTTAAGATCATCGACGGTCCCTTTGAGTCCTTTATCGGAACCATTGATGAAGTGAACCAGGAGAAAAACAAACTCAAGGTCATGGTGATGATCTTTGGCCGGAGCACCCCGGTGGAAGTTGACTTATTACAGGTCGAGAAGGTGTGAAGTATTGTGAGGAGATGGAGTGAGGAGTGAGAAGGCGGACCGCAAAACTCCGCCCTCCTCCCTTTTAACTCCTCGCTTTAAAATACGTAGGAGGGGGCCCGCCCCCGTTAGTCCGGCAGCGGCCGGGCATACTACGAAGGAGAAATGAATGGCTAAGAAGAAAATTAGCGCCGTAATCAAGCTTCAGTGCCCCGCGGGGAAGGCCACGCCGGCCCCCCCGGTGGGACCTGCCCTGGGGCCTCACGGCGTCAGCGCTCCCCAGTTCGTCCAGCAGTTCAATGACCGGACGAAATCCATGGAGCCGGGGCTCATTATCCCGGTGGTCATCACGGTATATGCGGATAAATCCTTTACCTTTATCCTCAAAACTCCCCCGGCGGCGGTCCTGATCAAGAAGGCCATCGGTCTTGAAAAGGGGTCCAACGAATCCCATAAGACCAAGGTGGGCACGCTGCCCCGGGCAAAACTTGAGGAGATCGCGAAGCTCAAAATGCCCGACCTTTCGGCCAACGACGTGGAGGGGGCTATGAAGATCATCGCCGGTACCGCCCGGTCCATGGGGGTGGAGGTAGAAGCATGAAACGGGGAAAGAAATACCTTGACAGCCTTAAAAAATACGACCGCGCCGCGTCCTTCGATGTAAAAGCCGCCCTGGATCTGGTGAAAAACCTGGCCGCGGCGAAATTCGACGAGACCGTGGACGTATCGGTCAAGCTCAACCTCAAGAAGAGCCAATCCGTCCGGGATACGGTGGTTTTGCCCCACCAGTTCCGGGGGGAAAAGCGGATTCTGGTATTCTGCAAGGCCGAGAAGGAGAAGGAAGCCCAGGATGCCGGGGCGACCTATGTGGGCGCCGAAGACCTCATCGAGAAGATCCGGGGGGGCTGGCTCGACTTCGACGTGGCGGTGGCAACCCCGGATATGATGAAGGATGTGGGCAAGCTCGGTATGGTCCTGGGCCGCCGGGGGCTCATGCCGAACCCCAAGACCGGAACGGTTACCTTCGACCTCAAGGGAGCCCTGGCGGAACTCAAGAAAGGCCGGGTGGAATTCCGGGCGGATAAGACCGGGGTGGTACACCTCGCCGTGGGGAAGATATCCATGGAAGCCGACCGGATCGCCGAGAACGTCCGGACGGTGGTTGCCGAAATCAGACGGAAAAAACCCGCCGACGCCAAAGGGGAATTTATTCAAACCGTTTCACTCTCCTCGACCATGGGGCCCGGGGTATGGGTCTCCCTGCGGGACGAGGAATAGGAAGGAGAAGGGTATGGCGATAGTTGCCAAAAAAATACAGGACGACAAGGTTCAGGCAATTGCCGAATTAAAAGAACACTTCAGCCGGTCCAGGGATTTTATCTTTGCCGATTACCGGGGGCTGCGGGTGGAACAGATCACCGCCCTCAGGAAGCAGCTCAAGGCCAAGGACGCCCAGTTTCGGGTGGTAAAGAACAACTTTGCCCGGATTGCCTTTGAACAGCTTTCCGCCCCGGATGTGGCGAATTACCTCACCGGCCCGACCGCGGTGGCGCTTGTCCCCCGGGACCCCAACGAGGTAGCCAAGATACTCCTGGATTTTGCCCGGGAGAATTCCGCCCTGAGCGTGAAGGGGGGCATCCTGGGGGATACGGTCTACGATGCCCGGCAGGTGGAGGCCTTTTCAAAACTCCCCGGCAGGCTGGAGCTTATCTCCATGCTTATGTCGGTGATGAACGGCCCCGTCCGGAACCTGGCGGCGGCCCTGAACGACGTCAACGCCCGGCTGGTCCGGACCATCAAGGCGGTGGGGGAACAGAAGGCCGGCTGATAAAGCCGGTCATACCGGAGAGAAAAAAATCCTTCAGGCTTCGGTGGAACCGCCGGTCGTGAAACCGTTGGTTCCCATGCTGCCGTTCCTGTCGGTTTTATATGGTTGGGCCTTCGGGGTAACGTCCGGGGTCTCAATCCGAAGCGTCCCGGGGGACGCGCCGTATTCGTATGGATGCGGAATTTTTGTGGTACGTATTAAGGAGAAGATAATATGGCAGCCCTTACAAATGATCAGATTCTTGAAGCAATTTCATCCATGACCGTTCTGGAAGTTTCCGAACTGGTTAAGGCAATGGAGGAAAAATTCGGTGTTTCCGCCGCTGCTCCTGTAGCAGTCGCCGCCGTTGGCGCCGCTCCCGCGGCCGCCGCGGAGGCCGCAGAGGAGAAGACGGAATTCAATGTTATTCTCAAGGCCTTTGACGATTCCAAGAAAATCGCGGTAATCAAAGAGGTTCGGGCCGTTACCGGCCTCGGGCTTAAAGAGGCGAAGGAACTTGTGGAGGGAGCGCCTAAACCTCTCAAGGAAAATGTCTCCAAGGAAGATGCCGCGAAGATCAAGGAACAGGTCACTGCCGCCGGCGGTACTGTTGAAATCCAGTAAGGGATACGAAAAACAGTTCTATTTTCTCATAGATGAGGGACGGAAAAAAATCATTCTCCCGGTCGTGAGCGGATATGTGTCCGCTCAATCGAAGGGGGGTGGTACGCTTACCGTCCCGCAGGTTCCCGGCTTATGGCCGGGGACTTTTTGTTGTTTTCTAAGCAGGGGGTAATGCATGGAGAAGAAAAAAAAGACAGCCCAGAGGGCGTATATTGGGAAGGATATTCAGGATGTAATGGACCTTCCGGATCTTATCGATATCCAGCTCTGTTCTTATGAGCGGTTTCTTCAGCGGGAACGGCTGAGGAAAGGGGAAGAACCCCTGGTACAGGGTCTGGAAGAGGTTTTTAGAAGCACCTTCCCTATAGAAAGCCCCACCGGCGATATGGTGTTGGAATACGAATATTACTCCCTGGATGAAGAAAATATCAAATTTTCCGAGCATGACTGCAAACAAAAGGGGCTTACCTATGCGGTGCCCCTCAAGGCCCGGGTCAACCTGATCTTCCAGCAGACCGGGGAAATCCGCCAGAAGGATATCTATATGGGGGACATCCCCATCATGAGCGAGCGGGGGACCTTTATCATCAACGGCGCGGAACGGGTGGTGGTCTCCCAGATCCACCGTTCTCCGGGGGTCATCTTCAGCCATGAAAAAGGCATTTTCGCTTCCCGGATCATCCCCTACCGGGGTTCCTGGCTGGAGTTTGAGATCGACCAGAAGCGGGAACTGATCTACGCCAAGATCGACCGGAAAAAACGGATCCTGGGGACCATCTTCCTCCGGGCCCTGGGGTATGAGAGCCGGGAGGATATTATCCGGGCCTTCTATACCACCATGACCCTGGAGGTCCGGGATGACCGGGAGACCCGGGAGCAGTTTTCCGGCAAGGTGCTGGCTACGGCGGTATGGGTGGCCGCCACCGAGGCGGAACACCCCGGGGCAAAGCGAAAACTCTACCGGGCGGGGGAAAAACTGCACCCCCACAACGTGGACGAACTCCTGTCCCACGGGATTCCTTCCGTGGAGGTCATTGATTTTGAGGACGCCGCTTCCCTCAATTCTCCCATGCTCCTGAACTGTTTCGAGCGGGAGGAGATCAAATTCGTCAAGGACGACTCCTCCCGGGACGAGCCCTCCAAGGAAGACGCCCTCTCCGCGGTCTATTCGGTGCTGATGCCCGGGGAATCTATTACCGTGGAGGCCGCCGAGAAGGACCTTTTGGGGATGTTCTTTACCTCCCGGCGCTACGATCTGGGAAAGGTGGGACGGTATAAACTCAACAAGAAATTCGACCTGAAGCTTTCTATGGAAGAATTTACCCTGACCAAAGAAGACGTGATCGCCACCATGAAGTTCCTCATCAAGGTCTACGTGGGGGATGAATATATTGACGACATCGACCACCTGGGGAACCGGCGGGTCCGGTCCGTGGGGGAACTGATGGCCAACGCCATGAAAACCGCCTTTAGCCGGATGGAGCGGATCGCCAAGGAACGGATGAGCCTCAAGGAGACCGATACCATCAAGCCCCAGGACCTGATCTCCATCAAGCCCGTGGTGGCGGCGATCAAGGAATTCTTCGGTTCCAGCCAGCTTTCCCAGTTCATGGACCAGGTAAACCCCCTGGCGGAGCTGACCCACAAACGCCGGCTCAACGCCCTGGGTCCGGGGGGGCTTTCCCGGGAACGGGCGGGCTTCGAGGTCCGGGATGTCCACTATACCCATTACGGCCGGATGTGCCCCATCGAGACCCCGGAAGGGCCGAATATCGGCCTCATCGTGTCCCTGGCAAACTATACCCGGGTCAACGAATACGGCTTCCTGGAAACCCCCTACCGCCGGGTGATCAACGGGGTGGCGGCCCGGGATATCGAGTACCTCTCCGCCATGGACGAGGACCGGTACTACATTGCCCAGGCGTCGGCCAAGCTCAATGACAACGGCTCCTTCGCGGATGAGCAGGTCTCCTGCCGGCGTCAGGGGGATTATACCACCCGGAGCCCCGCGGAGATTCAGTACATGGACGTCTCCCCCAAGCAGATCATCTCGGTTTCCGCTTCCCTCATTCCCTTCCTGGAGCATGACGACGCCAACCGGGCCCTGATGGGTTCCAACATGCAGCGTCAGGCGGTACCCCTGGTGTTCCCTGAGCCTCCCCGGGTGGGGACCGGCATGGAGGGCAAATGCGCCTATGATTCGGGGGTCCTGGTCAAGGCCCGGCGGGACGGCACGGTGATCCGGGTAAGTTCCCAGGAGATTACCGTGAAGCCCAGCGACAAGACGGCGGTTAACGCGAATACCAACGCCGAGGGCTTGGACGTGTACCAGTTGATCAAGTACCAGCGGACCAACCAGGATACCTGCTATAACCAGCGGCCGATAGTCAAGGTCGGAGACCGGGTGGCGGCCGGCCAGGTGATCGCCGACGGGCCCGCCACCAAGAACGGCGAGCTTGCCCTGGGCCGGAATATTTTGGTGGGCTTCATGCCCTGGAACGGGTACAACTACGAGGATTCCATCCTCATCTCCCAACGGGTGGTGAAGGAGGATATGTTTACTTCCATCCATATAAAAGAATTCATCACCGAAGTCCGGGAAACCAAATTGGGCCCGGAAAAGATAACCCGGGACATCCCCAATACCTCCGAAAAGAGCCTGGACAACCTGGACGCCGAGGGGATCATCCGGGTGGGGGCCAAGGTACGGTCCGGGGATATCCTGGTAGGGAAGGTGACCCCCAAGAGCGAGACCGAGACCACCCCGGAATTCAAGCTCCTCAACTCCATCTTCGGGGAGAAGGCCAAGGAGGTCCGGGATTCCAGCCTCCGGGTACCCCACGGCATCGACGGAACCATCATCGACATCCAGCGGCTCAAACGCACCGAGGGGGACGACCTGAACCCCGGGGTGGACGAGGTGGTGAAGGTCCTCATCGCCGCCAAACGGAAACTCCGGGAGGGGGATAAGATGGCGGGCCGCCACGGCAACAAGGGGGTCGTGGCCCGGATTCTGCCCGAGGAGGATATGCCCTATATGGAAGACGGTACCCCCCTGGATATTTGCCTCACCCCCCTGGGAGTCCCTTCCCGGATGAACATCGGCCAGCTTCTGGAAACGGAATTGGGCTGGGCGGCCAGCACCCTGGACCAGTGGTTCTCCTCGCCGGTGTTCCAGTCCCCCTCCACGGAGCAGATCGAGCGGAAGCTCAAGGAAGCGGGGCTTCCGGTTACCTCCAAGACCACCCTCCGGGACGGACGTACCGGGGAGGCCTTCGTCAACCCCATCTTCTGCGGGATCATCTACTTCCTCAAGCTCCACCACCTGGTGGACGACAAGATGCACGCCCGGTCCACCGGTCCCTACTCCCTGGTGACCCAGCAGCCCCTGGGGGGCAAGGCCCAGTTCGGCGGCCAGCGCCTGGGAGAAATGGAAGTCTGGGCCCTGGAAGCCTACGGCGCGGCCAATACCTTACAGGAACTCTTGACCATCAAGTCCGACGATATGACGGGCCGGTCAAAAATATACGAGGCCATCGTAAAGGGGGAACCCTCCACCACGGCGGGAATCCCCGAGTCCTTCAACGTGCTGGTACAGGAACTCCGGGGGCTGGCCCTGGACATGACGATCTACGATTCCAAGGGCAAGCAGATCCCGTTGACCGAAAGGGACGAGGAACTGATCAACAAGAGCGGGTCTAATTTTTAGGAGCAAAAAATGCGGGATATACAGGATTTTGATTCGATTATGATAAAACTGGCCTCCCCGGAGATGATCCGGGCGTGGTCCTACGGGGAAGTAAAAAAACCGGAAACCATCAATTACCGGACCCTCCGGCCCGAAAAGGACGGGCTTTTCTGCGAGCGGATCTTCGGAACCACCAAGGAATGGGAGTGTTATTGCGGAAAATTCAAGTCCATCCGGTATAAGGGGGTCATCTGCGACCGCTGCGGGGTGGAGGTGACCCATTTCAAAGTTCGCCGGGAACGGATGGGCCATATTGAGCTTGCCGCTCCGGTATCCCATATCTGGTATTACCGTTCCGTGCCCAGCCGCATGGGGCTCCTCCTGGACCTGCCCCTGACGGCCCTGCGGTCGATCCTCTACTACGAAAAATACGTGGTCATCGACGCCGGGGATACGGACCTCAAGAAGATGCAGCTCCTCACCGAAGAGGAGTATTACGAGGCCCAGGAGCGTTACAGCGGGGGCTTCTCCGCGGGGATGGGGGCCGAGGCGGTCCGTACCCTGCTGGAGAACATCAACCTGGATCAGATCGCGGCGGAACTCCGGGCCAAGATGATCGAGAAGGGGGTCAAGAGCGATAAGCGGCTCCTCAAACGGATCGAGATCGTGGAGAATTTCCGCAATTCCGACAACAAGCCCGAATGGATGATCCTGGACGTGATCCCCGTGATTCCCCCGGAACTCCGCCCCATGGTGCAGCTTGACGGGGGCCGTTTCGCCACGTCGGACCTCAACGACCTCTACCGCCGGGTGATCAACCGGAACAACCGGCTCAAGCGGCTCCAGTCCCTCAACGCCCCGGACATCATCATCCGCAACGAAAAGCGGATGCTCCAGGAGGCGGTGGACGCCCTTTTCGACAATACCAAGAAAAAGCGGGTGGTGAAGGGGGCCAGCAACCGGCCCCTCAAGTCCATCAGCGATATGCTCAAGGGGAAGCAGGGCCGGTTCCGGCAGAACCTCCTGGGCAAGCGGGTGGACTATTCGGGCCGTTCGGTGATCACCGTGGGGCCGGACCTCAAGATGTGGCAGTGCGGGCTTCCCACCAAGATGGCCCTGGAACTCTTCAAGCCCTTTATCATGAAAAAACTCGTGGATAAGGACGTGGTCTACAATATCAAGAAGGCCAAGATGCTGGTGGAGGCGGAAACCCCCGAGGTGTTCGCCATCCTGGACGAGGTGGTCAAGGAACACCCGGTCCTCTTGAACCGGGCCCCCACCCTGCACCGTCTGGGGATCCAGGCATTCGAGCCGGTCCTGGTGGAGGGAAAGGCCATCAAGCTGCATCCCCTGGTATGCCACGCCTTTAACGCCGACTTCGACGGGGACCAGATGGCGGTTCACGTCCCCCTGACCCAGGCGGCCCAGATGGAGTGCTGGACCCTGATGCTCTCCGCCCGGAACCTCCTCAACCCCGCCAACGGGAAAACCATCGTGTTCCCCTCCCAGGATATGGTGCTGGGGATCAACTTCCTGACCCGGATAAAGCACCATGCCAAGGGCGAGGGCCGGCGCTATTCTTCCACCGAGGAGATCCTCATGGCGGTGGAATCCAAAGTCCTGGATTGGGAGGCCGCCATCAAGGTGCTTCCCCCCAAATTCCCGATCTGGGATAAGGCCGGCAGGGAAGCGCGGCCCGGTCCCGGGGGGCTCATCGAGACCACCGCGGGGCGGCTCGTGTTCAACGAGGAGCTTCCCCCGGAGATCCCCTTCCTCAACTATGAATTGAAGGATAAGGAACTGCGGGGGCTCATCGAGAGTATCTTCGCGGAAAAGGGGTCCTGGACCACGGTGCAAATGCTGGACGCCATAAAGAGTACGGGGTATCGGTACTCCACCGTCTTCGGCGCCACCATCGGGGTGGACGACATCGTGGTTCCCAAGGAAAAGGCCGAGATGATCGAAAAGGCCAACGGGGAAGTGGAGTCCATCCAGAAGCAGCACCGGGAGGGCTTTATCACCCAGGAAGAACGGCATAACCGGGTGGTGGAGGTCTGGTCCAAGACCAACGAGGACCTGACCAACATCATGATGAAGACCCTGGAGGCGGACCGGGAGGGCTTCAATTCGGTGTATATGATGGCCAACTCCGGGGCCCGGGGAAGCCGCAACCAGATCCGCCAGCTCGCGGGGATGCGGGGCCTCATGGCCAAGCCTTCGGGGGACATCATTGAGCTGCCCATCCGGTCCAACTTCAAGGAAGGGCTTTCGGTGATCGAGTTTTTCATCTCCACCAACGGCGCCCGGAAGGGTCTGGCCGACACCGCCCTCAAGACCGCCGAGGCGGGATACCTGACCCGGCGGCTCGTGGACATCGCCCAGGACGTGGTGGTGAACGAGGACGATTGCGGCACCATCAACGGCATCTCCTATTCGGCGATCAAGGACGGCGAGGACATCGTGGAGCCCCTGAGCGACCGTATCGTGGGCCGCTATACCCTGGAACGGGTCAAACACCCCATCACCGGGGAACTCATCATCGACGTGAACGAGGAAATTACCGAGGTCATCGCCCAGGCCATTGAGGATGCGGGGGTTGAATCGGTGCGGATCAGGACGGTCCTCACCTGCGAGGCCAAGCACGGGGTTTGCCGCCGCTGTTACGGCCGCAACCTGGCTACCAACCGCACCGTGGACATCGGGGAGGCGGTGGGGACCATCGCCGCCCAGTCCATCGGCCAGCCCGGTACCCAGCTTACCATGCGGACTTTCCACATCGGGGGGGCCGCCACCAAGATCAGCGAAGAAAACCGCACCTTCCTCAAATACCCGGTGCATATCCGGGATATCGTGGGGGCCCATGTGGAACTCTCCGAGGGGGTATCCTCGGGGCACTGGCTGTTTACCCGGAAGGGCTATGTGGTGGTGAACAAGGTCATGCGGGAATTCAAACTGGAAGATACGGACACCCTCCTCGTGGAAGACGGTAAGCGGATTATCCGGGGAGAACCCATCATCCGCCGGGGCACGGAGGATGTTCTTTCCCCGGAAATTGCCTACGCCATGGTAAAAAATGACAGCCTCTACCTTATCGGTCAGGATCAGAAGATTGAAATCCGCAACGGTTCCGAAGTGGTGGTCAAGAAAGGAGATGTGGTGGGGGTGGAAAAGACCATCGCCACCTTCGATCCCTTCTCGGACCCCATCATCGCCGAAGCCTCCGGGATCGTTAAATACGCGGACATCCTCCCCGGAACGACCCTCAAAGAAGAAATCGACGAGGAGACGGGAAACATAGAAAAACGGATCACCGAATTCCAGCTTGAAAGCAAACAGCCCCGGATCTATATCGTGGATGATGAGGGGAATGAATTGGCTTCCTACTTCCTCCCCGGGGGCGCCTATATCCAGGTAGACGAGGACGAGCGGATAGCGGCGGGGCGGACCATCGCCAAGACCCTCAAGGAATCCGTCAAGGCCATGGACATCACCTCCGGTCTTCCCCGGGTAAGCGAACTCTTCGAAGCCCGCAAGCCCAAGAGCCCCGCGGTGCTTGCCCAGGTGTCGGGGGTGGTGCACTTTAAGGGTATCGTCAAGGGCAAGCGAGTCGTCATTGTCGAGGATGCCTTCGGGAAGGAATACAAGCACCTCATCCCCATGACCAAACGCCTCCAGGTGCGGGACGGGGATACGGTGGATGCCGGGGAGTCCCTCTGTATGGGTTCCGCGAATCCCCACGACATCCTCTTTATATTGGGGGAAAGTACCCTGCAGCGTTACCTGATGGATGAGATCCAGCAGGTGTACCGCCTCCAGGGGGTAACCATCAACGATAAGCATATCGGGGTTATCATCCGCCAGATGATGCGGAAGGTGGAAATCGTCGCCGTGGGGGACACCAAGTTCATCTTCGGCCAGATGGTGGACAAGTACCGCTTCCACGAGGAGAACAACCGGGTCATCAGCGAAGGGGGACAGCC
>JAITRV010000183.1 GCA_031288215.1 Spirochaetaceae bacterium
CGACCGGCTCTACTTCGAGGAACTCACCCTGGAGCGGATCCTGGACATCTACGAGCGGGAACGGCCCGACGGCCTGGTCCTCTCCATGGGGGGGCAGATACCGAACAACCTGGCCACCAAGCTCTTTGCCGCGGGGGCACTGATCTACGGCACCCGGCCGGAATCCATCGACATGGCCGAGGACCGGAACAAATTTTCCGCCCTCCTGGATCGGCTCGAGATCGAACAGCCCGAATGGCGGGAACTCACCGACCTGCCTTCCGCCAAGGCCTTTGCCGCAGAGGTGGGCTACCCGGTGTTGATCCGGCCCAGCTACGTCCTCTCCGGGGCGGCGATGAACGTGGCCTGGGACGACGAAAGCCTCGCCACCTTCCTCGGCTACGCGGCGGACGTGTCCGCGGAACACCCGGTGGTGATCTCCAAGTTCGTTGAAAATTCCAAGGAAATCGAGATAGACGCGGTGGCCAAGCGGGGGGAGATCCTCTTCCACGCCATCACCGAACACGTGGAGAACGCCGGGGTCCATTCCGGGGACGCCACGGTGGTGCTCCCCGCCCAGCGGCTCTACATCGAGACCATCCGCAAGGTCCGCAAGATCAGCGGCCGGATCGCGGAAGCCCTGGACATCACCGGCCCCTTCAACATCCAGTTCCTGGCCCAGCGGAACCGGATCAGGGTGATCGAGTGCAACCTCCGCTCCAGCCGGAGCTTCCCCTTCTGCTCCAAGGTGAGCCGGGTGAACATGATAGAACTGGCCATGAAGGCCATGCTGGACGAGCACGTGGAGAAGGCCGGCGCCTCCACCCTGGACCTGGAATGGGTCGGGGTCAAGGCCGCCCAGTTCAGCTTCTCCCGGCTCCACGGCGCGGACCCCGTAACCGGGGTGGAGATGGCCTCCACCGGGGAAGTGGGCTGCATCGGGGAAAACCTCAACGACGCCTTCCTCAAGGCCCTGCTCTCCGTGGGTTACCGGATCCCCAGAAAAGGCATCCTCCTCTCCACGGGCCCCATCGAGGATAAGCTCGACTTCCTCGATTCCGCCCGGCTCCTCGTGTCCATGGGCTACCGGCTCTACGCCTCCCGGGGCACGGCCAAGTTCCTCGCCGCCAACAGCGTTCCCGCCACGGTCCTCAACTGGCCCCTGGAGTCCCGGGAGCCCAACATCGCCGGCTTCATCCGCCGCCGGGAGGTGGACATGATCATCAACATCCCCAAAAACAACCGGGAAACGGAGCTCCGAAACGACTACCTCATCCGCCGTATGGCCATTGACTTCGACATTCCCCTCTTTACCAACATCAAGGTGGCCCGGCAGTTTATCGACGCCCTGGTCTATTACCGGGAAAAGGGCCCGGAGATCAAGGCCTGGGAGGAGTACCGCTAAATGAGCCTCCCTTAGGGACGGCGGCATCCGCGGCGCAAAAAAGCTTGACCGGTAAGCATACCGGGGATATAATAGGTACACAGAGGAAACATACATGGCGGAACATACGATGCGTTTTCATTGGGCCATGGGGCTTATGTGCGGTATCCTTGCGCTTTCATGTGAGATCCAAATCGGCCGAGGCGTTCAATTTGACCGTACGGCTTTTAACCGGGAAAGGGCCTTATGGGAAGCCCAGGGTATAAGCGACTATATTTTTACCGAAATCTATTTTCCCGATAACCCGGAGGGAAATGTGCGGGTTACGGTTTCCGGGAATAAAGCGGTCAAGAAAGAGTCCCAGGATGATGACCGGGAGGGCACCTTATTCGCCGATACGATTTCCGGCATCTACGAGGAGATTGAAAAAGACGCCGCCTATTGGGAAGAAGAACTCAGCGGCGGTCAGGCGCTGTATCGCTCCGTCAATTTTTCTATTGAATATGATCCGACCTATCACTTTCCCCGGAAAGTGGAGTTTGCCATTGTCGAACCGGGCTTAGTCGGGGGCTGGTATGACGTCACCATCGAGGATTTTGTTACCGCCGAAACCGCATCCCGAAAGCAAGAGAACTTTGATATTGCCGCGTTTAACCGGGAAAAAAGACGCTGGGCAGATCAGAATATAACAGACTATACGTTTACGCAGGTCCATGAATCAAACCACCTGGAAGCTCCCGAAACGATAGGTTTTATGGTGTCTATTTCCGGCACGATGCCGGCATCCGGAGATTGGAATGATATGGGCAAAGGTTATACAGGATCTATCTTCGGCATGTATCTCAGGATTTTATCCGAGTTTCAATATTGGCGATCGGAAATGTACAAAAACGACGACTATGTTTCCGTCGATTGTGAGGTTTCCTATAACGCGGTATGGCATTATCCTGAATCGTTGCGTTTTCGGGTAGGTTTATCATCAGGAGAAAGCGTCCGCTGGGCGAATGTAGACATCGTTGAATTCGAGAAATTAGAATGAACGAAGGCCGCGATCTTCGCCGCTCAGATGTCCCTGCAATCCCCGCAAGGAAAGCCGCCCGCGGCCCTTACCGGATCAGCATCGCGTCGCCGTAACTGAAGAAGCGGTAGCCCTCCCGCACCGCCCGCTCGTAGCTTTCCAGGATGAAGGAGCGGCCCGCAAAGGCCGAGACCAGCATCAGCAGGGTGGAAGCGGGGGTGTGGAAGTTGGTGAAAAGGGCGTCCACCACCTGAAAGGTATAGCCGGGGTAGATGAAGATCGAGGTACTCCCTTCCCCTCTTTGCAGGCGGCCCTCCCGCCAGGCCGATTCCAGGGTACGGACGCTGGTGGTCCCCACGGCGACGACCGGCCGCTTTTCCGCCTTGGCCCGCTCTATCCGTTCCGCCGCCGCGTCGGGGATGGTGAAGACCTCCCGGTGCATGGGGTGGTCCTCGACGTTTTCGGTCCGCACCGGGAGGAAGGTCCCCAGCCCCACGTGGAGGGTGATAAAGACGCACTCCATCCCCGCGGCCTCAAGCCGATCCAGGAGTTCCCCGGTGAAGTGGAGCCCCGCGGTGGGAGCCGCGGCGGAACCCGCCGGTCCGGCGTAGACCGTCTGGTAGCGGGAAGCGTCCTCCGGGGTGTCCTCCCGCCGGATATAGGGGGGCAGGGGGATATGGCCGTGGAGGTCCAGCCAGTCGTCGTCGATGGGTTCGTCGAAGCGGAGGAGCCGGTAGTCCCCTTCGAGGCCGGTGATTTCGGCGGCGGCCCCGCCGGCAAAGGTATAGCGGCTCCCGGGACGGCGGCGTTTCGCCCGCTGAACCAGGGCTTTCCAGGTGTGGGGGTCCCGCCTTTCCAGGAGGAGGAATTCCGCCCGCCCGCCGGTTTCCCGGGAACGGCCCGGGAGCCGGGCCTTGCGGACCCGGGAATCGTTGAATACCAGGAGGGTCCCCGGCTCCAGGAGCGCCGGCAAATCCCCTACCCGGTGGTGGCTGCATGTCCTCCCGGCCCGGTCCAGCGCCATGAGGCGGCTTTGCCCCCGCTGCGCCGGGGGATGCTGGGCGATGAGCGCCGGGGGAAGGTCAAAAGAGAAATCCCGGGTTTTCATGGTTGGCCTTGGGGATTTTGAGGTGTTCGTAGGCCAGGGAGGTTACCACCCGGCCCCGGGGGGTGCGCTGGAGCAGCCCCGACTGGATGAGGTAGGGTTCGTAGTAGTCCTCCAGGGTGTCCACCGCTTCCCCCACGGAGATCGCCAGGGTTTCCGCCCCCACGGGCCCGCCGTTGTACCGTTCGATGATGATCCGGAGGATCTCCCGGTCGTGCCGTTCCAGCCCCAGGGAGTCGATCTCCAGCCGCCGCAGCCCCTCTTCCACCACCTCCCGGGTGATGGCGGCCTTTCCCAGGACCTGGGCGAAGTCCCGCATCCGCCGGAGGAGCCGGTTCGCCACCCGGGGGGTCCCCCGGGAAGAGCTTGCCAGCAGCGCCGCGGCGTCGTCCTCCAGGGCGGCCCGGAGGATCCCCGCGGAACGGCGGACGATGGCCTCCATGTCGGCCTGTTCGTAGAAGGAAAACCGGCAGGTGATCCCGAAACGGCTGACCAGGGGGCTGGCGACGTTTCCCGCCTTGGTGGTGGCCCCCACCAGGGTAAAGGGGGGAAGGGGAATCCGGATGGTCCGGGCGCTGGGTCCCTGGCCGATGATCCAGTCCAGTTCGTAATCCTCCATGGCGATGTAGAGCATTTCCTCCATGGCGGGCTTGAGGCGGTGGATCTCGTCGATAAAAAAGACCGTCCGTTCGGTTACCGTGGTGAGGATCCCCGCCAGGTCCTTGGGCTTATCCAGGGCCGGGGCGGAGGTTACCTTGAAGTCCGCTTCCAGTTCCCGGGCCACCACCTGGGCCAGGGTGGTCTTTCCCAGCCCCGGAGGCCCGATGAGGAAGAGGTGGTCCAGGCTTTCGTTCCGGGCCTTGGCCGCGGTGATAAACACGGCGAGGTTCTCCTTCATCACCGCCTGCCCCAGAAATTCGGCGAGGTTCCGGGGTCTGAGGGACAGATCCCGTTCGTCCTCCGTTAAGGGTTGTTCGGGGTGGAGGATTCCCCGCTCCGGCCCGCCGGCCGGTCCCTGGTCCTTTGAGGTTCCCATACCCCGAACTATAGCCGAACCCGGGACAAAGCGCAATGAGCAAAAAACAAGGAGACCCCGCTAAGGACCCACGGCAAATACTATGACCGGCGGTCTTGTTATCGCGCGGGTCCCCCTGAAGGGAGGGCTAAAACCGGAGCAGGAAGGTGGAGAAGAAGGGCACGTAGGTCACCAGGATCACCACCACCAGTTGGATGAGGAGGAAGGGAAACACGTAGCGGCAAATATCCACAAAACTCCGCTTGAACCGGTAGCAGGACAGGAAGAGGTTGAGCCCCACCGGAGGGGTCAGGAAGCCCACTTCCAGGTTGGTGATGAAGATGATCCCCAGGTGTACCGGATCGAGCCCGTAGGCGAGGCCCAGGGGGATGATCAGGGGGAAGACGATGAGGATGGCGGAAAAGATGTCCATCAGGCAACCCACCACGAGGAGGCTCAGGTTGAGGAGCAGGAGGAACAGGAACTTTGACCGGACGGTCTCCTGCATCCAGTCCGCCAGCATCACCGGCATATCGGTGTCCACGATGTAGAAGGACAGGGACTGGGAGAGGGCAAGGATGGCCAGGACCCCGCCGATGATGGGAACCGCCTTGAGGAAGACCGCGGGGATCCGGGCAAAGGGGATGTCCCGGTGAACGACCACTTCCACGATAAAGATGTAGATCACCGCCACCGCGCCGATCTCCACCAGGGAGAGGATGCCGGTAAAATAACAGATAATCAGAAAGAAGGGAAGGATGATTTCCAGCGCCGAGCCTTTCAGGGCCCGGAGGGCCCGGGACAGTTGAAAGCTTTCCACGGGGATCTTGATCCGCACCGACGCGACGATCCCGAAGATGATCGCCGCCGCCACCATGATAAACCCCGGGATAAGGCCCCCCAGAAATATATGGAAGATGTTTATTTGGGCCATGGCCCCCACCAGAATCAGGGGGAGGCTGGGGGGAAAGAGGAGGCCGATGCTCCCCACCGAGGTCAAAAGGCCGATGGAGAAACGCTCCGGGTAGGGGGCGTGTTCCGAGAGGACCGTGTAGAGGATACCCCCCAGGGCCAGGATCGTGACCCCCGACGCCCCGGTAAAGGAGGTGAAGAAGGCGCAGATGATCACCGTGGCGATGATCATCCCCCCGGAAAGCCAGGAAAAGAGGCTGCGGAAGGTTTCCACCAGCCGTATGCCGGCCTTACTTTCCGAAAGGAAAAAGCCCACCAGGGTAAAAAGGGGAATGGCGATGATGTTATCATTGGTCAGTGCCGAATAGATATCGGTGGCCACCGTATCTACTTGACTCCCCGCGGCTTGCAACAATATGAGGACCAGTCCCCCCATGATCACAAAGAGAGGGGTTCCCGTCAGGGCGGCGATGAAGAGGAAGATCACTACCGGTACTTTAAGATACCACGCCCCCAGATAAAAAAAATCCGCGATCTCATAGGCCCACAGGGGAAGATCAAATTCCCAGATAAATTTTGCTATAGACGGAAAGGAGGCCAGGGTCCCCAGGAGTATGGCCAGAAAGGGAAATATCCGCTTCCAGCCGGAAAACCCGGTCCGCCGGGCAAAACGGCAGGCGATAACCCCGTATCCCAGGGGGATGATCAGGGCAAAAAAGCGATCCGGGATAAAACCGATCATCCTTCCTGAAAGGCCGATTCTGATAAACGCCGGGGCGGTCCAGGCGATAATGGTCACCACAAAAGCGGAGAGGAGATTGGTAAAAGCCCGAAGCCGGCGTTTGATCCCCTCCCCGGAAAAATATTGGACCAGGGCAATGGCGAGGTGTTCCTCGTTCCGGGTGGCGGCCATCCCCGAGAGCATCCCCACCCAGAGGAGCAGGTGGATCATAAACAGGGATGACCCCCTGATACCGGTATTAAAAAAGATCCGTGCCGCTGCTTCCGCTATGGGAAGCAGGGTCAGAAGGATCAGGGAAAGAACACAAAGGCCGTTTTCAACCGAGTAAAGGATCCCTCGGAGTTTTTTCTGAACTTCCCCTGAACCAGTCATGGACGCTGTCCCCGATAATTCTGGAGTATGGCCTGAATCCGCTCGTACATTCCCCGATGGAAAATATTCCGGTTAACCAGTTCCGGAATATACCGGGTTATTTCCTGGTACCATTCCTGCTCCTGCTGGGGACTTGTCTGGTGTATGATAACCCCGTTTTGCTCCATATCGGCTATGGCCTCTGCTTCCCCTCGGTAAAAGGAAGCCTCAATCTCCGCCCCGGCCTGTCTCACGATTTCACGCAGGGGTGTCTGGTACCGTGGGGGTATTCGAGCCCAGGCGTTTTTATTCATCAGCACCCCTCCCATAAAAGGGGCCAGGTTGATGGTACTCATGTGGTTAACCACCCGGTAAAGCTGGAGGGAGGAAACGGCAATGGGGCTCTGATAAATCGCGTCGATCATACCACTGTTCAGCCGCTGAGTCACATCGGTCATGTTTACCCGGACCATCTGAAACCCCATGGTCCTAAAGGCATCCAGCAGTTCCTGGGCATCCGGGTTAGTCCCCACTTTGAGGCGTCTCAGATCGTTAGGGGTATATACCGGGCTCCGGGAAAAGATCTTGACCCAGCCCCCCTTGACCAAAACCAAGTTTATATACCCCTCTTCTTCAATCCGGGAATTGAGGATGGGCCGTACCTCCTGTAATACCGCATCCAGTTCCTCATTATTGCGGATAAGAAAGGGGATACTTAGGGCCATAATTTCCGGGGCCACCGAATTGAGGACGATACTGGTGAAGATCGCCGCCTGAATTTTATCCTGCCGGAGCTTCATCAGGTAATCCCCCTCGGAACCGGGGTATTGATGGTAAATATGTAAATTTACCTCCCCATTGGTGGTCCGGCTCCATTCGGCGGCTATCCGGTCCAGGGTTCTTCCCCAGGGGGAATTCCGCGGGAGGGAAGACGCCAGATTGATGGTGATTTTCCGCTGACGCTGCCCGTAAAGAAAATTGGGGAATAGAAGCCAAAACAACAAACTAAGGATGATGAGGGAGTGGGGGACTAATTTCTTACCTGCCATAACAATACTCCTTTGCGGGTTGAACCGGTTTTAAAATTCAATTGGAAGACCGATTTCCATACCCTGTGGTCCGGTTTTTTAACCGCTTCTCGTAGTTAGTATTCATCATTAACCCATTCTTCACCGTCGGTAGTATCAATATCGAGAAAATAATCCGATGCCGTATCCAAAAGGCTTTGGGCTTTTCGCTGGGCAATGACATTCAAGAGGCGGCTGCCGGGATCGGCGTCCACATCCAGGGCCAGGGCCTTTTCCAAATACGCCTTAAAGGTATCATAATCCTGGGCGGGGATCGAGACCGCCTGGGCATAGGAAACATAGGGTCCCGCCAGGAGGCCCCGGGATTTTTCCAGCGCCCGATTGAAATGGGTCTCCACCCGGGTTTTGTCCCCCCCTATGGATTCGGGCAGGGAGGAGAGGGCAAGGATGTAAAATTCATCCAGGGCCCCGTGGTTAAAGTCAGGATCCAGGGCATAGGCCCGGTCCATGAGGAACATCAGATCCGGTACCCGGCGGCCCAGAACGAGGTCAAAGGGATCCAGGGAATAGGCGGCAAGATACCCTGCGGCGGTCCAGTAGAGGAGGGGTACATCGGCCTTTTTCATCCGGGCCAGGTACGGTTCCAGGGTACCGTCAAGGGAAGAAGCCCCGCTGAATCCGGGATACTTTTTATCCAAGCCCCCGTAGAGGATCTCCGCCCCCCGGAGGTAGAATTTTTTTGCCCGTTCCAGGGCGGCCAGGCGGTTTTCATACTCGGTAACGGGTAAAAATTCCGCCGGCCCCTGGATAAAGGCATTGGCATACATGATAAAGAGGGAACCCGTGGTAAGGATCAAGCCCTGATGTTCCGGGTTGGAGGACAAAAGGGTTTCGTACATTTTTATTGCAAAGGGCAGGGCATCCCCCACCAGTTCGGGATCCGAATCCCCGGTAAAAACGGTATTGCTTCCTTCCCCGGTTAAGGCATTGGATACCGCCCGAATCGCCATTTTGTTGACCGAACAGGCGGAACATACTACCAGAACCGCACAAAAAACTCCCCAAACCGGTATAAAACGAGGCTTCATCCTTCCTCCTTACTTTAAAAAACGTTCAACAATCCTTCCTTGAGCTGTTTAAAAGTAACTCATCTCCCTAAAAAATGCGAGAGCCCGATTAATCCCCGATTACCCGGCGTATGTCCCTTTTAATGGCCTCCAGTTTCCGTTCCGCCTCGGCTTTGGCCGCCGGTATCCCGCCGCCGCCCACTTCGGCACAGCA
>JAITRV010000195.1 GCA_031288215.1 Spirochaetaceae bacterium
TAAGCGCCGTAGCGGAACTTGTCAAATGACTCAGGGCATCGGCGCTTACTCAGAAAACTGCTTCTCCCCCTCCGGCAGGTTCACGGAGTGAACCGAACCCCCCGGAGTTCAGGAGCGCACCAGGAGGCTGCTGTAGGCGTCCAGGGCGGCGTCGCCGGAACCATCGCCCGCTGAAGCGGCGGCCAGGACCTGCTTGGTCAGTACCTTCCCCAACTGGACCCCTTCCTGGTCGAAGCTGTTCAGGTTCCACAGGAAACCCTGGAACATGACCTTGTTCTCGAAGTGGGCCAGCAGGGCCCCCAGAGCCCGGGCGGTGAGCCGCGGGCCGTAGATGAGGCTGGAGGGGCGGCCGCCGGGAAACTCCTTGTTCCCGTTGGGGTCCTTCCGGCCCTTGGCAAAGGCCACGATCTGGGCGGCCAGGTTCGCCGTGAGCTTGGTCTGGCTCACCGAGCCTTCCACCTCCACGTCGTCCCCCCGCCGGCTTTCGGCGAAGCCCACGAACTGGAGGGGCACGATGTCCGTGCCCTGGTGGAGGAGCTGGTAGAAGGAGTGCTGGCCGTTGGTTCCCGGCTCCCCAAAGACCACGGGGCCCGTGGCGTAGGAGACGGGGCGGCCCTCCCGGTTGACCCGCTTGCCGTTGGACTCCATGTCGAGCTGCTGGAGGTGGGCGGGGAAGCGGGAAAGGGCCTGGCTGTAGGGGAGGATCGCCGTAGCGGGATAGCCGAGGAAATTCCGCTCCCACACCCCGATCAGGGCGTCCAGCAGGGCGGCGTTGGCCAGGATCTTCGGTTCCAGGGCGGCCCGGTCCGCCTCGTGGGCGCCGGCGAGGAGTTCCCGGAAGGCCGCGGGTCCCACCGTCAGGGAGAGGACGAGGCCCCCCACCGCGGAGGTGGAGGAGTAACGGCCCCCGATGAAGTCGTCGATATAGAAGGAATCAAGATACGCCGGGTTATGGGCCAGGGGGCTGGTCTCGCTGGTCACCGCCACGAAGTGTTTGCTTGGATCGAGCCGGGCTTTTTTCAGCTTGTCCTGGACGAAGATCTCATTGGCCAGGGTTTCCTGGGTGGTGCCGCTCTTGGAAACGAGGATGAAAAGGGTTTCCTCCAGGTTGCAGGAGGCGATCACCTGGGAGGCGTCGTCGGGGTCCACGTTGGAGATGAACTTTGCCGTCAGGGGCTGCGTTCCCCCGGCCTGGGCCAGGGCGAGGTACAGGGCCCGGGGCCCCAGGTCCGAGCCGCCGATGCCGATCTGCACCGCCGTGGTAAAGGCCTTGCCCGTGGAGCCCCGGATGGCGCGGGATCGGACCCCCTCCGCAAAGGCGCAGAGGCGGTCCAGTTCGCCCCGGTAGAATTCCCCCAGGTTCTTTCCTTTCCGGATCACCGGCTTCCCCAACTGCCCCCGCAGGAGGTGGTGGAGGACCATCCGCCCTTCCCCGGTGTTCATCACCTCCCCTTCGCAGAGGGCCCGGTATTTCCCGGTGAGTTCCTGCTCATCCGAGAGGGCCTGGAGGGCCTCCAGCACGGGGCCGTCCACCGCCTTGGCCGCCCAGGAGTAGGTGAGGCCGCCGCCCAGGGGGACGAGGGCCTGCCGGACCCGGCCGCCGGTGAGGGCCGCCGCAAAGTCAAAGCCCTTCCCCGCCAGTTCCGAAAGCCGCGCATAGGCGGCGGTTTTATCCATATCAGCCCACCGGGGGCATTCTGCTTTCACCGGTTCAACCTCCGTTTTTCCGCGCGTGTCGGTCCGCGCGTGTATGGTTAATCTTCCAGTTCAGGAATACATTCCTTCATCCGGAGCATAAATTCCTCCCCGCTTACCCCCTCCCGGAGGCACACGAAGACCGTATTATCCCGGCCCGCGAGGGTGCCCAGCACGTCGTCCAGGCCCAGGTTATCCACCGCCAGGGCCACCGAATCCGAGTGGCCCGAATAGGTCTTGATCACCACGATATTCCCGGACCATTCGACGGAAATGTAGCCCCGCAGGAAATCCTGGATATAGGTCCGCTCCGTTTCCTGCCGCTCATCCTCCCCGGGCAGGGAATAGACGTAGCCGCTACGGCCGTCGGAAATTTTGCCCACCTTGAGGAGTTTCAGGTCCCGGGATAGGGTGGCCTGGGTAACGATAAATCCTTCTTTTTCCAAAAGCCCCAGGAGAATCTCCTGGGATTCGATGCGATAGGTCTTGATCAACTTTCGGACTGTTTTTAAACGAGCCAGCCGTTCCTTCACATATTCTCCATATAGCTCATGAACCAAAATCCGGCGGCGATATTCCCGGATAACGAATAAATATTCCCCCTCCTTGTATAAAGATACAATGAAGGCGGAATTTTTGCAAGTATGTTTTGATTTTTTACCGGATAAAATATTTCCGCGGCGAACACTCGCTTATTCTTATGATATTATTCATTATCATAAGAATTTTCATGAAAATTCTTATAAATTGAGAAGCTTTTTACCGATATTTAAGATTAGAGGGATTTTCTTTAAGCATCGATATATAATAAATATAATAAAAAAAACTACAACAATGTAGGAAACTACATTGTGCGGGAACCGCGGGATAGGGCGCTCTACAGGCGGTAGGGCGTGCGGCGGGGAAGGCGCGATACGAGGAGCGGCGGGGACACGGAGAGGAATGAAGAAATCGAAGGAACGGACAGATAAACCGGAAACTCCGGAATCCCCAAACGCCGCGGGCCCCCAGAACCGCACCACCGTATTGACGAACCACAAGCATGACGGGAAAATTTTCGTAACCTTCAGCGAAGGGGATATCGAAGCCTATGCCGATTTTATACCCCCCATCGGCCATGGGGCCCCCATTACCCCGGAATACGTCTCCGCTGTCCTGGAACGGCTGAATATCGTCTACGGGGTACAGGAAGCGGACATTCAGAACGCCATACTCCAGTGCAACCTGGACAAAAGGCCCTTAAAACAGGTCCTTATTGCCAAGGGATCGCCCTCGGAGGATGAAATTCTTGAACGGTATGAACTGAGCCCCGATATAGTCCGCATGCCTGCCCCGGTGAAACCAGGCGACCGCATCGATTACCGGAGCCAGTCCCCCTTCATCATCGTAAAAAAAGATCAGATCCTGGCCGCCAAACAGCCCCATCAGACAGGGCTGGAGGGCATCAATGTCCACGGGATATCTATCCCCTACCGGGTGCTGCGGCTCGAGGGGGTTTTGGGGGGTAAAAACACCCGGACCGATGAAAATTACATCTATGCCGAAGTCGACGGCCAACTGGTGGAATCCCAGAAGACCTTACACGTGGAGGACGCCCTGACGATTAAGGGGCCCGTGGGTTATGGCACGGGGAACATCATCTTTCCCGGGGACGTGGCCATCGACGGGCCCGTATCGGACGGGTTTATCATCCATTCCGGCGGGTCGGTTACGATAAAACAAACCTTTGACGTAACCGACGTGATCACCAGGAACGACCTGGTGGTCTCCGGGGGCATCATCGGCCGGGGCCAGGCCCTGGTAAAAGTCGGGGGCTCCCTCAAGACCAAATTCATAGAAAACTGCCGGGTGGCCTGCAGAAAGACCATCACCGTCGAGGCGGATATCGTCAACTGCAGCATATACGCCATGGAAATCGTCGATCTCGGGGATAAGGGGATCATCATCGGGGGGGACATAACCGCCGTCCGGGGGGTCCGGGCAGGGGGAATCGGGAAAAAAACCGGCAAGCCCACCCATATTCACTGCGGCCTCGATTTTACGGTTCAGCAGGAAAAGGAAAAATGCAACTACCGGATGCGGCTTATCTCGGCGAAGCTGACCAGGCTGCGGGAAGCCATGGCGGCCCCGATCCAGGACCCGGAGAAGCGGGTAAAGATGGAAGAGCTGCTCCAACGCCTGGAGGCGGAACAGCGGAAGCTGGGCCGCCGGATATCCGATCTCCTGAGCCGCCTGGAAACGGCCCCCGACGCCGCGGTGGAAGTAAGCGGGGAAATCGCCCCGGGGACCCTCATCGAAATCTGCCAAATCGCCCTCCTGGTGGAGGAACCCCTGCGGAAGGTCCGGATCACCCTGGACCGGCCCAGCGGCAAGCTGGCCACCAAACCCCTGAC
>JAITRV010000283.1 GCA_031288215.1 Spirochaetaceae bacterium
TGCCCCCCCTGTAAGTGTTAAGGTCACCGGCGATGTTGCGGTTACGGGAAACGTTACCCTTCCTGCCACCAATCTTGACCTTGCAGCCGCGACGCTGACGACCGCTGCCGGAGCGGCAGCGTCAACGGTAAACCTGCAAACCTCGACAACGGTGAATGGCATTGATGCCAAAGGCAGCCTGACCCTTGCGGGAAATACGGTTACCGTCACCGGCACGGCCGCCGTGGCGAAAGACGCAACGCTGGCGATAGGATCGACTGCTGGCCTCACCCTCAACGGTGAAGTCACCGTGGCGACCGGCGCGGCAATCGAGGTATCGGGCACCTACACCCTCGATGCCGATGCAAGCGGCACTAACAACGGCACCGTTACCGTCAATAATGGCGGCGAGATAAAGAGCTACGCCCACATTGACGGAGATGGGGAAAACATCGTAAAAGAGGGTGGCAAGGTAGGCTTCGACTCGGTCAACACCACGACTTATATTGCCGGCCCGGGAGGGCTATTCGTGCCGAGCGGAGACGGTACGTTCACCTACGGCAACGGCTTCTATACCATAAACGGCCCGGTAAGCGTCAACGGCACATGGAACACTGGCCTGATTGGGCTGCATGATATAAAGCTCCATGTAGCAAGCGGAACCTTGACTATCCCGACGGACAAGTGGCTTCGGTTGACGAACGCCGATGCCGATGACGTTGCAGATACCGCACATCCCCGCTCACTCACAGGTGCGGAGGACGCTAAGATTGAGGTTGTCGGTAAGCTTTATCTTGAGAAAGCCTCGGTGACCGTAAACTTCTATACCTCAACGGGTACTGTGGTAAGCTACACGGAAGACGGCGCTTTCTACGTTGTACCGGCTGGCACCTACAACTGGACCCCGGCCTCGAACCGCTGGGTGGCGACGGCCCCCTAACACGCCCTCCGGCGGTGTTCACAGCCGGTAAAGCCGGGGAGGGAGGACGGACCAGCGGTCCGCCCGCCCTCCCCGCTTTTTGTGACCAGCCCGCCCGTCCCGGCTTCTTGCAACCGTAAAGCCTCCACCTCCCACCGGCCAAGGCATCCGCCCCCGGCAGCCGTACCCGCCTCAACGCACTAAAGGCCGGCCGCCGGATACTCCCGCCGGAAATACCGGCATGGGCCGGCACGGACCGGCACAGACCAAAATCGCGGAGGGGGGTGGCGGTGGGTACACATGGGAGGGACCCTGGGGGGGGCCCATGTGTTCCCAGCCGCCAGGACCCCCCCGCAGATCTCTCTTGTGCCGGTCCATGCCGGCCCATGCCGGGAGGACCAGCCAGCGCAGGTATCCGGCGGCCTGTTACGTGACATCAGGATGTTGCGGAGCGTCGCCGATGATCGGCACATAGACCCACAGGATCCGGGCTTCTTTTTTTTCATGGTTGAACCATATATGGGGCTCCCGGGAATGAAAACTAAAGGAGTCCCCCGCGGAAAGGACGAACTTGGTATTTGCCAGGGTAAAATGTATCTTGCCCGACAGGATATACAGGAATTCCTCCCCATGATGGGACTGGGTATGGAACCTGCCGCTGTGGGGGGCGACGGTGTACAGCATGGCGGACAGGTTGATTTTGCTCAGGGCGATCAGGGCTTTGACCGAAACCCCCTCAAGGCCTATATCGATGGGTTCCCCGGTCCCTTTTTTGACGAAATGTTTTTCCGTTTTGGAGTCCGCGATGTAATAGAGCAAATTTTCCCCGTAAAAATCCGCAAGCCGCTGCAAAATATCCAGGGACACATTGGTCTGTTCGTTCTCTATTTTATAGAGGTACGAAGGAGAAATATTGATCGCCCGGGCGACATCCTCCAGGACAAAACCCCGTTCAAGCCGGCATTTTTTCCACTTTTCGCTCTTCAGGGCCGACGAGGCGACGTTTTGCCTGGGCGGCGGCAGCTCCGGCCCTTCCGCAAGGGACTGACTGCCCCTCAAAACCCGGTATGCCGCGAGGATGCTCATTTTATTTTTCTTTGAAAACTGGACCAGGCTGCGCAGTCTGGTCATATCTTCGTGATCAAAGATCCGGTACCCGTTCTCCGCCCGTTTGGACGTCAGAATGCCCTGCCGCTCCCAGTTCCGGATCGTCGCGGGAACCACGCCGATCTCCTTTGCGGCCTCTTGAATGCTCAAGAAAAACTCGTCTGATTCTGTTAAATACACCCCGATTCCTTGTGCCCAACTCCGCCCCGGCTGAACTACCGCGCAGCCCCGCCGGAACTGCCCCTTCATGGCGTTTACCAGACGGGCCGGCTGAATAAAGTCTTCATTGAGCCGCTTCCAACATCCGCAGCTTGGAACGGTCCTTACCCTCATTATAACATAGATGAACAAACAATCCAATAAAAATCGCGATAAGAAAAAAAATTTAAAAAAATATTCTATATCTTGCAAAAAGTTCTTGACAAAGTTATGAAAATAATTATATAATACCTCCATTAACGTTATATTCAATAGAAAACAAACCACTATGTGAGGAGGAGTATGATGGGATATCGTGAAGCCCAGTGGTGGGTCGCGCCCGCAAACTATGTGCCGGAAGTTACCGAACAACAGGCCTTCGTGCCGGAGGTAAAAATTCTTGATACGACCTTGCGGGACGGAGAACAGCAGCCGGGAGTTGTATTCAGCCGGGAAGATAAGGTGGCCATTGCCAAGCAGCTTGACGCCATCGGTATACACAAGATTGAGGCGGGGACTCCCGCGGTATCCCAGGGGGATGCCGACGCGATTCGGGAGATCTGCGACAGCGGCCTCAAGGCGGAAATCTATTGTTTCGTGCGCAACGTGGTGAGCGACATTGAACTCGCCAAAAAATGCGGGGTCCGGGGCGTCCTGGCCGAGGTTCCCGGGAGCGAGCACCTGCTGAACCAGGGGATGAAGTGGAGCGCGGAGAAGGCGATCAAGGCCGCCTGCGAAGCCACCACCGCCGCCCATGAAATGGGGCTGAAGGTTACCTTCTTTCCCGCCGACGGGTCCCGGGCGAGCCTCGATTTCCTTTTGGATACCCTCAGCGCCATCAAGGAAGGGGGGCACGTGGATGCCGTGACCCTGGTGGACACCTTCGGCGCCTTCTCTCCCGAGGGGGCGGCGTACACGGTCCGCAAGATGCGGGAGCGGCTGAAATGCCCGATTGAGGTGCACTGCCATGAGGATTTCGGGCTGAGCGTGGCCACCACCATCGCGGCCCTCCGGGCGGGGGCTTCCTGCGCCCATGTGACGGTCAACGGCATCGGGGAACGCACGGGGAATACGCCCCTGGAACCCCTCCTGGTGTCCCTGCGGGCCCTCTACGGCATTGATACGGGGATCGATCTTTCCAAACTCCTGGCCCTCTCCAAGGACGTGGAGCGGCGTTCCGGTTCACCCGTATCGCCCCTCAAGGCTATCGTCGGGGAGCGGATCTTCGGCTGGGAAACCGGCATGCCCGTGGCCATGTGGAAGAACTGCAAGGATACGGATCCCCTGGTCATGCTGCCCTACCGCTGGACCCTGGTAAACCAGCGCGCTCCCTATATCTA
>JAITRV010000286.1 GCA_031288215.1 Spirochaetaceae bacterium
GAGGTGTGTTATGAGTACAAAGCGTATTTTCGGATGGGTTTTAGCCCTGTTTATCGTGCTTATTCCCGTAAGCTGTGCAATTGAGTAAGATGAAAAAGGAAACGGCTATGAAAAAACTCTTTCTTTTTCTAGGTATAACGGCCATGGTGTTGCTCTCATGTGAAGGCAACAACGCGGGCAACCTAACAAGCCACGGAGCTGCGGAAGACGAATCCGGCTCCGGCAGTGAAGAAGCCAAAAAAGACCTTTTTGACCGGGAGATATTTGATCGCGAACGGCAGTTGTGGCTAAAACAGGATATTCAGAATTACTCTTTTTACCAAGATTGTACGTTTTCAAACGGTAGTGGTGCTGAAGCTACTGTCCAGTATATAAAAAACGGTGAAACTAAATATTTCAGGCGGCTTGAGTGGTACAATGATTATACTGAAGTCACTGAAACTCATGAAGATGGATCTACTTCCGGATATGGATATGGTACCGGAAGAGGATATAGACCCGGGAAGGACCTCTATACGACAGAAGGAAGAAGGGACATCCTTTTTGCTCCTGCCAGTGAAATGCATAAATGGCTCAGTATATCTATAACCAGTCTTTACGCACAGATTGACGACCTCGCAAAAGAGGGAAAACAGATATATATACGATATGACAACAACTTTCATTACCCAAGCCACCTCACAACGGAAAAAGCGCCTTCTTTCAGTTTGGATATAAGCAAGCTGGTTGTTAATCCGGAAATAGGCGACGAAAGCAACGCAAAAGGCCAATACGAATAGTACGGCACAGTCCCTCACCCCTGCGGTAAGGGACTTTATAAACAAAAAAACACCGGAACTATAAAAAGCCGCCTTCTTTGTTATCTTTCTCGGAGAGGGGATTTTTTGATATAAGTTTGCCGTATCCCGGATCGGCGTCCAGGAGGCGGGTAAGCCCCTTGTCAACGTCCGCGGCAAGTTTCAGGGGTTTACGCCGGGCCAGGCGCAATGCGCCGTATTGACCCCAATCGGAAAAAGCCTTATAGTAAACCATACGAAGAAGTCCGGAACAAGGGGAGTGCGGCATATGAAGCTGTTTATTTCGGTGGATATGGAAGGCATGGCGGGAATAACCAACAATGTTCAGGAAAGCGATGACCGGGTGTTGTTCCGTAACGCCCTGCATACCCAGTTGGAATGGATCTTTGAGGGAATCCGGACCAGCAGCCGGGATACGGAGCTCACGGAAATCACCGTCGCCGATTCCCATGGAGAGGGGACCAATCTGCTTTTTGAACGGATCAGCGCCATGGATCGCCGGGCAAGCCTGGTCAGCGGTTCCCCCCGGCGGCAATTTATGACGGCCGGGTTGGACGACACCTACGATCTGGCTTTTTTTGCCGGATACCATGCCGGAGCAGGCCATACGCCGGCCTGCATGGACCATTCCTATTACGGCAAAGTGGTCAGCGAACTGCGGATCAATGGCCGGGTCATGAACGAAGCCACCGCCAATGCCGCCCGGGCCGGCGAATTGGGGGTGCCCCTGGCCCTGGCCATCGGGGACAGCGGCCTGTATGATCAGCTCATCGGGAACCGGTGGATGCCCTGGGTGGAAGTGGTGGTTACCAAATACGCCCTTTCCTGCCGGGCGGTTAAATACCGGCCCTGGGAGGACATCAAACAGGAAACCATAACCAAGGTCCGCCGGGTGTTGGACAAAGAAAGCGGGACCATACCCCTCTACCGGCTGGATACCCCCTGTACCCTCTCCATCACCTTTCACCGTTCCCTGATGGCTGATATGGCCGCCCATATCCCCGGTTCCATTCGGGATGATGCCCGGACGGTTTCCGTCCGCTGCAAAGATATGGAAGAAACCCTGTGCGGCATTTCCGCGTGTACCGCCCTGGCCGCGACGGTAGCTTAGGAGCCGCTAGAAGCCTGTTGCGCTTTTCCCCCCTGGGGATCGATGAAAACACCACTATAAAGTAATATAACGGCGCAAACGGCGTATTGTGTTTTTTCTTCATTTTCCTCGGTGGGTCAGGTTTTACCCGGTGGCCCGGGCATCCGGGGCCTCGCTGAAGACGCAGCCGCAATATTTCTGCATATAGAGGCCCAGGGAGCGGGCCTTCTGCTGTCCGGGGCGGAACAGGGGCCGGAAATCCCGGTAGAGGAAGCCCAGGCCGTACTGTTCCCCCAGGGCGGTTCCCAGTTCCCGGATGAGGCCGTGGTTCTGGTAGGGGCTGATGAGGAGGGTGGTGCTGAAGTGGGAAAAGCCCTGTTCCGCGCCGTACCGGGCCGCCGCTTCCAGGCGGGTCCGGTAGCAGTAGGGGCAGCGCTTTTCGAAGTCGGGGTATACCCCCCGGATAAAGGAGTGCAGGCCGTATTCGTCCTCCATGACCAGGTCCAGGCGCTCATCCGCGGCAAAGCGGACCAGGGCGTCCCGGCGGTTCCGGTACTCGGAAAAGGGGTGGATATTGGGGTTAAACCAATACAAGACCGGCGAGATGCCCTCCTCCCGGAGGCTTTCCACGCAGGATACCGAGCAGGGGGCGCAGCAACTGTGGAGTAATACCTTCATATATCCAGTATAAGCCATTCTCCCGGCATTGACGAGGGGGGGTGCATCGGCTATGCTCTTATTCATGAAGGTTTGGATTAAACTATTAATCGGCTCTATCCTGGGGGTGAGCCTGGGCTTCTTCCTGCCCGCCGGCAATCAATACCTGACGGGCGTTTTTGCCTGGCTTGAAATCCTGGCTATCCGGATAGGGCGCTATGCCCTGGCGCCGATGCTGATTTTTTCCCTGACCATCGCCATATACGAGTTGCGGCAGGACGGCTTGTTTTGGCGGCTCATCTTCCGATCCTTCCTGGCGGCCCTGGGGATCGGCCTCCTGGTCATCACCGCGGGGATCACCATCACCATGATCTTTCCCCCCGCCCGGATTCCGATTCTGGTGGAAGAACAGGTCGAAGCGGTGTCCCTTTCCATCTCCGAAGTCCTCATGGAGATTTTTCCTTCCAATATGTTCTCCGCCCTGGTCACGGAGGGGACTTTTCTGCTCCCCATCGGGGTCTTCGCCTTCTTCTTTGCCATGGGGCTTTCCTATGACCGGAACTACACCAAATCCGTCATGGCCCTGGCGGACTCCCTGTCCCGGATCTTTTACCATGTCGCCTCCTTTTTTTCGGAGATCCTGGGCTTTATCCTCATCGTCCTCAGCGCTTCCTGGGCCATCCGGTTCAACGAGGCGCTGGAAACCGGGATATTTCGGGACCTGATCATCCTCCTGGGGATTTTTAGCCTGATCCTGGGCTTCGTGATCCTCCCCCTCTTCCTCCTGTTCCTCAAGCCCAAAATCAATCCCTGGGCGGTGCTCTACGGCTCCCTAGGGCCCGCCCTGGCGGCCTTCTTCTCCGGGGATATAAACTTCACCCTGCCGGTGGTGCTGCGGCACGCCAAGGAAAACCTGGGGGCCCGCCGGCGGTCCAACACCGTGACGGCGGCCTTTTTTTCCATCTTCGGCCGTTCCGGAAGCGCCATGGTGGCCGCCGTGGCCTTCATCGTGATCATCAAATCCTACTCCAGCCTGGAGATCAGCATGACCGAGGTCCTGTCCATCGGGCTCCGGGCGCTGATCATCTCCTTTGCCCTGGTGCAGCATCCCGGGGACGGGGCCTATACCGCCCTGGCCCTGCTGTCCCTGGGGTACGGCGGGGTCTTTAAGGCGGGCTACCTGATCCTCAAACCCCTGGCCTTCTACCTTATCGCCGTGGGAACCTTCCTGGACGTGATGATCATGTCCCTTTCCGCCTATGTCCTGGCCCGGATAAGCGGTTTTCAGGAAGAAAAAAGCCTCCGCCACTTCATCTAGGAGCCGGTAACCGCAAAGGCATATGGCCGAATAAGTTTTTAACCCCGTTGCGGTACGGACCACCCGGACCAACAGGGACAAGACACGGACAAACCCATGAATTGCAACTGAAACGGCGGATCATCGGCCCGGCGTGAGGGCGCGGACCCAGGTCCGGCGTGGTTATGTATCATTGTTTTCAGTATTTACCGCCTGTAATGCAGTTTTTTTTTAATTTGAGTATTCCCTTATTGAATTCTTATGATGATTGGACTATAGTTATGATACGAATACCTGAATCGGGGCGGTTTCAGGCCGGTCGTTTGGCTGCTTTTTGGGGGGAGTAATTCCAGGCCGGAATGAGATAAACCGGTTCCGGCCTGATACGGAAGGCCGCCCGTGATTTGAATAATGAAAGGGTGTTTAAAGTCCGGAGTGTTCAGAACAGCGGGGAGCCCGTCCAGCGGCAAATGGCGTAATCCATGTCAGGCACCCTAATAAAGGATGTTTTCATGATCAAACCGGCATATTTTATATGTCTTTTGCTGTTTCCGGCGGGGATAGGGTTATCCGCTCAAACGCCGCCCGCCGAAGCGCCACCCCTGCCGGACAAAACGGTGGCGCTCGTAGCCTTTGCGGGGGATGATTCGGATATGAGCGGCCAGTTTCAGGAGCGGGTTACCGGGGAAATAGCCGGTAAGGGGGGATTCCGTACCCAGATGGTCGAGGCTATTCCCGGTTTAGCCCCGGACTATCCCCCCGATGCCGTTCACCTGGGCGGGGCGGACTACTCCTTAACCGGCGAATATTACGTCGACATGGACAGTGTGCAGCATTTTCAGCTCTGGATGTGGACCAATGAGGGGGTTTTGGTATATACCGATGAGATGATTTTTGAAGACCAGGAAGAAGTGGACGCCTATCTGCCGCCCCTGGTAGCCTGGATACTTTCCAAAATACCGCAAGAGCTTGTCGTTGAGGCCGAACCGGTTGTTGAGATCGAACCGGTGGAGGAACCGGTCGTCGTCGAGGAACCGGAGGAAGAAGAACCGCCGCCGCCGCCGCCCAACCGGCTCTTTATGGGGAGCCTGAAACTGGGGCTTCGGGCCGGGGCTTCCTATATCGCCTATATACGCCACTATACCTCCGCCGAGGGCTATGAAGGGGAGCAAGTCCGCGGATTCAGCGGTGAAGGCGCCCTGTCGCTGGAGTTCCGCATCTTCCGGTTTCTGAGCCTACAGACGGAGGCGGTTTTTAACGCCGACGTGTTTCAGGGGATAAAACCGGATTCCCAGGGATCGCGCAACCTCGCGGATCGCCATATGGCCATATCCCTGCTGTTTCCCCTGCTGATAAAGATGCCCCTGGAGATGGACACCTTTACCATTTCCCCCTATGGCGGCGCCTATTTCTCGATGCCCGTCCGCCGTATGCCGTTGCGTTTCGGTACTTCAGGTGATAATGCTTATACCTACCACATCGAGTCCACCCCCGGCCTGATGATGGGGGCGGATGTGGGGTTTCTCCTGGGGGAGGGGGAACTCTTCGTGGATCTGCGCTTCGGCAGGGACCTGGGCGTGGCGCTGGTTGAAAACGAAACACGGCTGCGGTATTCCCGAACCAAAATCTGGCTCTCCCTGGGGTATCGAATTACCCTGTGGCAGCGGCAGTAGCGGCCTCAGCGGCGCGGGGCGTGAAAACGCCGTGCGTCTGAGCAGCCTATTCCCACGCGCGCTCCGCCTCGGCGATGGCCCGGAGGATCTCCTCCGCGGGGGCCCGTTTCTTCAGGAGGCGGCGGAACGGTTCCTGCTGGCAGAGGAAGTTAATCCCCGAGAGGGTGTGGAGGTGGAGCCGGGCCGAGGCGGAGATGATGAGCAGCGCCGTATGCACCGGTTCCCCGTCGGGGGCGTCCCAGGGCACCGGCCGCCGGAGAAAGGCCGTCACCACCCGCTGTTCCCCCGGGTCCTCTATCAGGGGGGTCCGGGGGTGGGGCAGGGCTATCCCCCGGCCCACGGCGGTGGACACCAGGGTTTCCCGTTCCAGCACCGCCTCCAACAGCCGATCCCGGTCCAGGCCGCTCACCGCCGGACCGGATTGGATCAGATTGCGGAGCAGATCCCGGCTCTTATCCCCGGGGACGTTGTAGAGGAAGCCCCCCCGTTGAAATAGCTGCAAAAGTCCTTTGTTCATATCGTTTCTTCTCGTGGACCGCCTTTTAGGGGTCCGGTTTTGTTTTCAAGCCGGCGGCTAAATTCCGGTTACAGAGATTCAGGTCAAAAGCCTGGGGGTCAAAGCGCCCTCCCAGTTCGCCGAGGGCCCGCTGCCGTTCCATGATGCTCCCCTGTTCCAGGGCGGCCAGGAGCTTCTTGAACCGGGCGGGACCCTCCACCTCTTCCGGGGGGGCCGCCCCTTCGCCGGCCACGCAGATCACCCCTTTGCCGGGCCGGTTCTCCGCCCGGGAGAGGATCATGATCTTCACGTTCCACCGGCTCCCGTATTCGTAGATCAGTTCGGGCATCCCCTGGCCGCACAGGCCCTCCAGGGTGAGGTCCGCCTCCGGGCTCTTGGCGTCCCCCGGCCTGGTCCGCCGGAAATTCCCGCCGGTGATGAAGCGGTGGGGCAGGTCCCCCTTCCACCCGAAGAGGATCTGAATAATCCGATGGAGATCCGTGAGGGTACAGTCCACGGGAATCAGCATCCGGCGCCATACCTCGGTCCCCCCGATGCTCATCTGGACGGTACGGAATTCCGGCCCCGGGGCGTCCGCGGATCCGTCCTTTTTCACCATGGAGAAGTTTTGCCGCCGGTAACTGTCCAGGGCGTCATCGATCAGCTCCTTCATGTCCTCGTAGGTCTCGATCATGGAGTCCAGGGAATTATCCATGGCCTCCAGTTCCATCTTGGGAGGCGCCTCGTCCACATCCAGGTCTTCCAGGATGCTGGCGGCATGGCCCTGGATCTGGGAGAGGATCACGAAGGTATGCTGGGGAAGCCAGGAGTGGTCGATGTCCCCGGTATAGATGCGGAAGGCCAGATCGATCACCGCGGTATGGAGTTCCCCTACCCGCTGCCGGATGGGGCCCATGGTCTTGTCGGCAAAGACCGAATAGGTATGCTCAAATTCCTCCTGGGCCTCGGCGATATACTCGGCGAGGAGCTTCCGGCTCTGCTTGTCCGGGTGGGCCGCGGGGGGGAAGATCCGGTCGACGATCCGGGGAATATCCGGGTCCTTCCGGTACAGGGCGTCCCGCACATAGGATTGGATCACGTATTCGGATATGGGGATGTGCCGCTGGTAGAGCAATTCCTCTATCATGGTCTTGTCCGGGATACTCTGAATACCCTCCAGATCCTTGCGGTCAGGAATCTCCCGCCCCGCGTACCAGAACCGGGTCTCGATGCCGTAGGCGGTGGTTTCGATCTTGTCGGTCTTTTCGTAGAGAAAGACCTCCAGGGCATAGGCGGGAACTTCCCGCATCCGCTTTCCCCCGAACCAGTAGGCATAGGCGATCTGTTCCTCCGTGGAGACCCCGGGGCCCAGGAATTCAAAGGCGTCCTCGAAGCCCCCCTCGGCGGCCTCGAACCAGGCGTAGAGGTCCGCCTGGGACCACTTGTCCCGGGCCGCCCGTTCCAGTTCGAAGAAGCCGTATTTCCAGTCCAGGGTGCGGACCACGAAGCTGTCCCCGGGGACAAAAGCCGCCTCCCGGTAGATATTCCGCATATCCAGGGTCTGGATGGATACCTCCGGGGGGTCCTCGTAGGGGTCGTCGTTATAGGCCGATTCGTTTTCCGGGTTATCCCGGGCCACGTACTGGGGGGCGTATTCTTCCCCGTAGATGCTGTAGTAGGGGTAGAATTCCTCCGGGGGACCCTCGGTGGTGGTGGCCGGGACGGGGCGGCCCTTCCAGTAAAAGGTATATTCCTGGGGCATGAGTACCGGGTTGGCAAAGGGAACGCAGCGGTGGCCGGGGATGAGGATGCCGTTGAGCAGTTCCTGCCTGGTCGGGGTGATGACGAAGCGCACCGGTTCAAAGCAGCCCCGCCGGGAAACCCAGCGGTTGGCCCCCAGGCGGAAGGCGATATTCCGGGATTCGATGAGGGCGGAGATTTCATCGGCGAGCTGCCCGTTCCGCTTGGAGTCGATCATCCGGATAAAGGCCGTTACGTCGTTTATCCCGAAGGGCTCGGTAACATTTTCGAGAAATTCGTAAAGGGCATCTTCCTGGCTCGGCGTCATGGGTACTTCTAATATGCCGTAAAGCGCCATATATGGCAAGGGGAACCGTCGAGTGTATCATTATAATACACTGAAATCCCATAATGACACGCATGGGTAATATTGATACATTTTTCTGCCCGAGAGGGGGAAACCGGAACCGGAGAGCGGAAGGGGCGGCCCTCCCTTCTTCCGCCGTAATTTCATAATTCTTTGTATAATAAGGAATTACGGGATTTCAAATTTTCATGAAAAAAATAAGAAAATTGCAATCTTGGCACGGATTTTGCTTGTATATTGATGTGGATGTGAAAGGCCGGTGGAAAACGGCCCCGCACATGCCAAAAAAACTTTTATGAAAGAGGAGATAGAAAGATGAAAGCAGTAAGCTTGTATCGTCCCGTCAGCATCGAGAACGTCATGGAGGAATTTGACCGGTATTTGGAGGCCTTCTTCGGGGATTCCCCCCAGGCCAACCGGACCTACGGGTACCTCCCGGCGGTGGACATTCGGGAAACCGACGGCGCCTACGTCCTGGAGGCGGAACTCCCCGGCTATGAGGAGAAGGACCTGGAGATCCACGTGGACAACCGGACCCTGATCATTCAATCGAAGAAGGAAGAAGCGTCCAAAGAAAAGGAAAAGGAAGCCGCTTCTCCCAAGGGCCGGTATTTTATCCGGGAGCGCCGGAAAAGCGCCTTCACCCGTTCCTTTAAGCTGCCCGAGGACGCGGACCACGAGGCCATCAGCGCCGGCTTCAAGAACGGCCTTTTGACCCTGGAAATCAAGAAACGGGCGGAAACCAAAAAGCGCTTCATTCAGATCGGCGCGAAATAATCCCGCGGGCGTGAGTGCCCCGCGTTGTATGCCCCTGGTTTAACCAGAAGAAAACAGCATGGCCGCGCGGTCATGCTGTTTTTGTTATTTCCCCTCCCTCCCTCTCGCATAAGTATACAGAAAAACGCATAAAGATGCAAATTTTGCCCCGGACTTATTGACAGCGCGAAGGATGCCGGGGTATACTGGCAATCATCCCGGGACGGCGAAGATTCGGCCCCCCGGAGAACGAGGAGGAATGAAGGATGAAACGGATATTCGGATTGGCCCTGATGGGGCTTGTCGTGCTTTGCGGCGTTTTTGCCGGTCCCCGCAAAGAGCAGGCCCAGGGCCTCACCATAGAGAACGGGGTGCTGACCGTGGGCATGGAGATTGGCTATCCCCCCATGGAGTATTTCGATACCGACGGCACGACCCCCATCGGCTTTGACGTGCAGATGGCCAAGGCCCTGGCGGCCAAACTGGGGCTCGGGGTGAAGTTTGTGGACACCGCCTGGGACGGCATCTTCGCCGGCGTTGATACGGGAAAATACGACCTCATCATCTCATCGGTAACCATCACCGACGAGCGGCTGACCCGGTTCAACTTCACCAAGCCCTATATCGCCAACGCCCAGGCCCTGGTCCTGCCCAAGGGCTCGACCATTACCGCCCGCAACCTGGAGGGACTCTCCGGCCTCCGGGTCGCCTATCAGGCGGAAACCACCAGCGACGAGATCATGACCGAACTGGCCGAAGGGGGCCTGCAATTTACCCCCTTTGAGTACGACAAGGTGATGAACTGCTTCGACGAACTGCGGAACGGACGGGTCGACGTGGTGGTCTGCGACAGCGTGGTCGCCTATTTTTATGAGGCCCAGCCCACCTATTCCGTGGAAATTGTCTGGGAGGGACCCGGCGAAAACTTAGGGATCTGCCTCAAGAAGGGGAACGACGCCCTGACCAAAGCGGTGTCCGACGCCCTGGCGGCCCTCTTCGCCGACGGCACGGTCCCGAAGATCTCCCGGGACGTCTTCGGCAGGGACCTCGCGAGCACCGCCTTCAACAACTAAGCGGGGAACCGGAGGGGAGTATGAGGAGGGACGGAGCGTAATATGTCGTCAACCTTGGAAAAAATCATCAGTTGGATCCCGCCCCTGCTTGGCGGCGCGCGGATCACCATCTCCCTCACCCTCCTCGCGGTTTCCGCGGGGCTGGTGTTGAGTTTGTTCCTTGCCCTGGGGAAGATGTCGAAAAAATGGGTCATCAACCGGATATGCAGCGCCTACGTGTTCTTCTTCCGGGGCACCCCCCTCTTGATGCAGCTCTACTTTATCTACTACGGCCTCCCGGAAATAAACCGGCTGCTGACGATCAACAGCCGGTTTCTGGCGGCCTTTATCGCCTTCGGCCTCAACTCCGCCGCCTACTGCGCGGAGATAATCCGGGCGGCCATCCTGAGCATCGACAAGGGCCAGTTCGAGGCCTCCCGGGCCCTGGGGATGACCTACGCCCAGACCATGCGGCTGGTGATCATCCCCCAATCCATCCGGCGGCTCATCCCCCCGGTGGGGAACGAATTCATCATGATGCTGAAAGACGCCTCCCTGGTTTCGATCATCGCCCTGACGGATATTACCAAGGTTACCCGCTCGATTTCGTCTTCCACCGCGTCGGCCCTGGTCTATATCCCGGCCATGATCCTGTACCTCATTATCACCGCGGTATTTACCTTTGTGTTCCATAAATTTGAGAAGAAGTATTCGGTATACATATGAAACGTTACGGCAGAGGGGAAGCGCCCCGGGAGCGGCACAATGTCAATGGTTAAGACCGTCAAGGTGAGTAAGGTCTTCGGGACCCTCCAGGTGCTCAAGGAGGTGTCCCTGACGGTGGAACAGCGGGAGGTGGTCTGTATCATCGGGCCCTCCGGCGCGGGAAAATCGACCTTCCTCCGGTCCCTGAACCGGCTGGAACGGATCGACAACGGCCAGATCTATATCGAAGACAAGCTCCTCTTCGACTGCGTGAACGGGATGAATACCGTCAAGATGAGCCTCCACGAGCGGAACCAGGCCCTGCTGGAGGTGGGGATGGTCTTCCAGAATTTCAACCTTTTTCCCCACAAGACGGTGATAGAAAACGTCAGCCTGGCCCCGATCCACGTCAAGAAGCTGTCCCCGGCGAAAGCCCGGGAAAAGGCCCGGGAGATCATCGAACGGGTCGGCCTGGGGGACAAGGCGGACGCCTACCCCTCCCAGCTTTCCGGGGGGCAGCAGCAGCGGGTGGCCATTGCCCGGGCCCTGGCCATGGAGCCCAAGATCATGCTCTTCGACGAGCCCACCTCCGCCCTGGACCCGGAGCTGGTCGGGGAGGTCCTGGGGGTCATGAAGAACCTCGCCCAGGCGGGAATGACCATGCTGGTGGTCACCCACGAGATGGGCTTTGCCCGGGAGGTGGCGGACAAGGTGGTCTTCATGTTTGAAGGCGCCATTTTGGAGGTAGGGCAGCCTTCGGCCATGTTCAGCAGACCCCAAAACGACCGGACCCGCCAGTTTCTGCAGAGCGTCCTATGAACCGGGAGCGTTTTTCGTTGACTTTTTGAAATAACGGGGATATGCTATAACAGTATGAAACATACATTCCTGCGCGGATCGGGCGCAATTTATTATATTTTAATGAGGTAGCGTGATGGGAGATATATCCAAGGATGCAGAAGTCATTCCCGGAGTAACGAAGGCGGATATAGATATAATGGCCGATTTTGTATTCGGCCGCCGTGACGGAAATCATCCTGAATTTACCGATTCCCCTCATGATATTGTAAAAATTCTCGAGGAAGGGGGCCCGTTAGTAGACCAGTCTCCGGCTTTTATACTCAAACGAACGACAGACGGTGTCTGATGGCAGATAGAAATAGC
>JAITRV010000301.1 GCA_031288215.1 Spirochaetaceae bacterium
GAGGGGGTGTTTCTGTACAACACCAAACGGCCTCATTTGTCCCTTAACTATGAGACGCCAGAAAACATGCATCGTAAGATTGCATAAAATTCTGACAACCTATTTCAGGACTTGACATCAGGTGTCTTTTTCCGCTCCTCACTCCTCACTCAAATTTGGTGCCAGGCACCAAATTGGGAGAAAGGAGCGGAAAAAGACCACTGATCAGACAACTCCTTCCTGCTCCCTGCCGCCCCCCGACCCGTAAACACCTATGGCGCCTTGGCACTTATTGTGGTTATTCCCGTTTTGCGATACCCTTACCGGTATGAACCCCCCGCCTGTCCCGGCCAAACAGTACGAAGACCTTTGAGGAAGTGTTTACCGAGGCGGGGATAATCCCCCAATGGATTGAACAAGGCTTTGAACGGGGCAAAGAAGCAATCGCGCGGAATCTTCTGGCAAAGGGATGGACAACAGAAGATGTCGCTGAAACGACTGATCTGAGCCTTGAAAAAGTTCGTTCCCTTGTTGTTGATTGAAGGAACGCAACGGCGATACTCCCTTATCTCCTCTACGGGGTGCCTGGCACCAAATTCGGAGTGAGGAGGGAGATAGGGAGGAGTTAAGAGCGGACAAAGACACCTGACCAGAAAACTCCTCACTCCTCCTTCCTCCCCGGCTTCTTGCCCCCCGTATCGCCTCGCCCTGACGCCGTTTCCCGGTACGGTGGCCTTTTCCGGGGCTCGCACCGTGCTGCTTTCACCTGCTTAACACCGCCTATGGTGCCCGGCCGCTTTTTCCAGGAGCCTCGGCCCCGGTTTTTCCCGTATTGACAAAAGGGGCCGGAGGGGCCAAACTACTACACGGTGGCTGCAATTCAGATTTCCGGGGGTAATGCTATGAAGACCGTATGTGGAATTGATCTCGGTACCCAAAGCTGTAAAGTCGTGCTGTATGATTATGAGCGGAAGGCTTTGGCCGCTACGGCCCAGGCGCCGGTGGATATGATAGCGGAAGAGGGGGGCGTCCGGGAGCAGAAGGCCGAGTGGTACGCTTCCGCCTTGAAGGCCTGTTTCGGCCGGTTGGACGGGGCCCTCAAGGCCGGCATTCAGGCGATCGGGGTCTCGGGGCACCAGCACAGCTTTGTCCCCCTGGACGGCGGCGGGGAGCCCCTCGCCAACGTCAAGCTCTGGTGCGATACCTCCACCGCGCAGGAGTGCGAGGAACTCACCCGGGCGGCCGGGGGGGAAGCGGCCCTCATCGCCGAGGCGGGGCTTCCCATGAGGCCGGGCTATACCGCCCCCAAGGTGTTGTGGCTTAAAAAGCATAAACCGGACCGTTTCGCCCGGCTCCGGCATATCCTCCTCCCCCATGACTATATCAATTTCCTCCTCACCGGCGACTACACCGCCGAATACGGGGACGCCTCCGGGACGGCCCTCTTCGATGTCCGCCGCCGGCAATGGTCGCCCCGCATCTGCGGCCTCATCGACGAGGCGGTGCTCTCCTGCCTGCCCCGGCTCGTCGAGGCCGGGGGCAGCGCCGGGCGGGTTTCCCCCGCCGCCGCCGCGGAATACGGCATCCCCCCGGGGGCCCTGGTCGCCGCCGGGGGCGGGGACAACATGATGGGGGCCATAGGCACCGGGACGGTCCGGGACGGGTTCCTCACCATGAGCCTGGGCACCTCGGGGACCCTCTTCGGCTTCTCCGACAAACCCATGATAGACCCCTCGGGGGACCTGGCGGCCTTCTGTTCCTCCTCCGGGGGCTGGCTGCCCCTGCTGTGCACCATGAACTGCACCGTGGCCAGCGAATCCTTCCGGGGGCTTTTCGGCCTGGATGTCAAGGCCTTTGACGCCGAGGCCGCCAGGGCCCCCATCGGCGCCGGGGGCCTCGTGGTGCTGCCCTTCTTTAACGGGGAGCGGACCCCGAACCTGCCCAACGGCAGGGCCAGCCTCAACGGGGCCACCGCGGCGAACTTTAACCGGGCAAATATCGCCCGCGCAAGCCTGGAGGCGGCGATCTTCGGGATGCGCGGCGGCCTGGAGAGCTTCAAGGCCCTGGGCTTTACCGCCCGGGAGATACGCCTCACCGGCGGCGGGTCCAAGAGCCCCCTGTGGCAGAGCATCGCCGCCAATGTGATGAAGCTCCCGGTCCGCCTCCCCGCCAACGCCGAAGCCGCCGCCTTGGGCGGGGCAATCCAGGCCCTCTGGTGCCTGGAACGGGCAAGGGATGCGTCCGCGTCCGTTGCGTCCCTGGCGGAGGAACACGTCACCCTGGAAGGGGTCGTGCATCCCGACGCCGCTTCCCAGGAGGCCTATGACCGGGCCTACGAGGTTTATTCCCGGTATCTCGGGGCCCTGAGCCCCTTGTTCAAATAATTAATTTATGCGGAGGTAATGAATGGCAGCGTATTTTGTGGGAAATAAAGAGTATTTTCCCGGAATTGGCAAGATCAAGTACGAGGGGAAAGAGAGCGATAACCCCTTGGCCTTCAAGTATTATGATCCGGAGCAGATCGTCGGCAAGAAAAAAATGAAGGATCACCTCCGTTTTGCCGTGGCCTACTGGCACAGTTTCTGCGCCGACGGTTCCGATCCCTTCGGCGCCGCGACCCATCCCCACCCCTGGATCGCCGATGCGGGAAACCCCCTGGAAGCGGCGCAGCACAAGCTGGACGCGGCCTTTGAGTTTTTCACCAAATTAGGGGCGGAATACTACTGCTTCCACGACCGGGACATGGCCCCCGAAGGGGACAGCCCCGCCGAGAGCGAGAAGATCCTCTTTACCCTGGTGGAAAAGGCCAAAAAATACCAGGCGGAGACGGGGGTCAAGCTCCTGTGGGGGACGGCGAACATCTTCACCCATCCCCGGTTTATGAACGGCGGCGCCACCAACCCGGAATTTCCCGTGCTGACCCTGGCGGCCTCCCAGGTGAAAACCGCCATAGACGCCACCATCGCCCTCGGGGGCCAGGGCTATACCTTCTGGGGCGGCCGGGAAGGTTATATGAGCATCCTCAACACCGATTTGAAGCGGGAAAAGGATCACCTGGCGAAATTCCTGGGCCTTGCCCGGGACTATGCCCGCGGCCAGGGCTTTAAGGGGGCTTTTTACATTGAACCCAAGCCCATGGAGCCCACCAAGCACCAGTACGACTACGACAGCGAAACCGTCATCGGCTTCCTCAGAAATTACGGCCTGGACAAGGACTTCCGGCTGAACATCGAGGCGAACCACGCGGAACTGGCCGGGCACGACTTCGTCCACGAGCTTGAGACCGCCGCCGCCGAGGGCTTCCTGGGTTCGGTGGACGCCAACCGCGGGGAGCCCCGGAACGGCTGGGATACGGACCAGTTCCCCTCAAGCTACTACGAGACCGCCCTGGCCATGTACGCGATCCTCAAAGCCGGGGGCTTTACCACCGGGGGCCTCAACTTCGACGCCAAGATCCGCCGGAATTCGGTGGAAAGCACGGACCTTTTCGAGGCCCATATCGGCGGCATGGACGCCTTTGCGGTGGGCCTCCGGGTCGCCCAGCGGCTCATCGACGAAGGCCCCCTGAGCGGCTTCGTCAAAAACCGCTACGCCTCCTTCGACACCGCCGAGGGCGCGCGCTTTGAACGGGGCGAGCTTACCCTCGCGGATCTTGCCAAACTCGGGACGAGCTACGGCAAAGCCGGCTTTACCAGCGGCAAACAGGAGCGGCTTGAGAATATCCTGAACCAATACCTCCTCGGTCTCTAGGAGTTTGCGCTTCGCGCATAAATTGGGGTTTATCGGGAGCCGCAAGCGGCCGATAGGGTAATATGAACTGCCGCCTGTGGTTTCCGCTGGGGGGGATGGTCCTGTGGGCCGTCATCCTCTCCTGTACGACCGCGCCCGTCCCCCCGCCGGCGCCGGAGCCTCCCGCTCCGGCGCTTCCTTCGCCAGCGCCGGACCCCCGGGGGGAACTGCGCTTTGACCGGGCCGAAGCCGCTTCCGGCGCCCGGATCAGACTGTTCTTTCTCGCCGCCGTGGAAAATCCCCGGTCCGCCGGGGCCCGGCTGGACCTGGCGGACTGGCGGCTGGCCGTTGACGGCCGAAGGGCCCCGGCTGAAGCCGGCCTTGTCCCGGAGGGGCAGCGGGTGGAGGCCGGGACCGCCGCGGCGATCCCCCTGGGCTTGACGGTGGACCTCGCGGCGTTGTTCCCGAAAGGCGCCGAAAGCGCCCCGGCCGAGGTTGCGGCCGATGCCGTGGCGGAATTGACGGCGGAACTGGCCTTTTCCTTTGACAATGGGGAACGGGCGGTCCTGACCCTTTCCGCCGGGACGGTCTTTCCCCGGATCCGGGAGCCGGAATTCAGCATCACCTGCATCGAGATCATGAAGGCGGAGCTGATCAACACCCGGCTCAAGGTGGACCTCCGCATCGATAACCCCAACGGTTTCCCCCTGACCCTGTCTTCCCTTTCCTATGAACTCTACGGCCAGGGCCGCCTCTGGGCCGAGGGGACGGAAACGGACATCCTCCTGCTCCCCCCGGAAGCTTCGGCGGAAAAGGAACTCCGGCTGGTGATGAATTTTATCGACATGGACCGGAGGCTCCTGGACCGGGTCATCGCCCAGGGGCTGGTCCCCTACCGCTTCACCGGGGAGGCCGAGGCGGCTACCGGCCTGGACTTCCTCCCCCGGTTCCGCACGGCCTTCGACCAATCCGGGGTGGCCGAGGTCGTCGATTAGGCCGGTTCCGGCCTTCATTAATCCCGCAACGTATGCTATACTGGTGTTATCTCTCATTCCGAATAGCAGGAGATTCATGGATTCCTATCGTATCGGTATCATTATTTCCCTGGGGCTGCTCCTCTGCTGCTCCGCTTTTTTTTCTTTCAGCGAAACCGCTTTTTCCTCCCTGAACCGGCTCAAGATAAAAAATCTGGCTGCCCGGGGGAATAAACGGGCCGCCCTGGTCCTCCGCTTATCGGAAAACTACGATAAGCTCCTGTCCACCGTGCTGATCGGCAACAATGTCGTCAATATCAGCTCCTCCGCCCTGGCCACGGTGCTCTTCGTGGACATCTTCGGCAAAGCCGGGGTGTCCCTGGCGACCCTGGTGATGACGGTGCTGGTCCTCCTCTTTGGGGAGATCTCCCCCAAAACCCTGGCCAAGGAAGCCCCGGGACAGTTTGCCATGGCAGCCGCCCCGCTGCTCCGGGCGCTGATCGTCCTCTTGTCCCCGGTGAACCGGCTCGTCACCCTCTGGAAGCGGGTCATCCTCCGGATCTTCCGGGTCAACCCCGAACAGCGGGTAACCGAGGCGGAACTCCTCACCTTTGTGGAGGAAGTCCGCCAGGAGGGGGGGATCAACCAGGGGGAGGAGGACATGATCCGCCAGGCCATTGAGTTTGACGATCTGACCGCCCACGATATCTTTACCCCCCGGGTGGATGTGGCGGCGGTGTCCCTGGAGGATTCCCCCGAAAGGATCCGGCAACAATTCTTCGATACCGGCTTCTCCCGGCTGCCCGTCTACGGGGGCTCCATCGACAATATCCGGGGGATTATTACCTTGAAGGATTTTCTCTACAAGGTGCTCCATCAGGGAGAAAGCCTGGAGCGCATCATCAAGCCGGTGGTGTTCATCAACAAGACGATGAAGATCTCCCGGCTGCTCAAAACCCTCCAGGAAAAGAAGTCCCACCTGGCGGTGCTGGTGGACGAATTCGGCGGGACCATGGGGATCGTTACGATAGAAGATATTGTGGAGGAATTGGTCGGGGAGATCTGGGATGAACACGACGAGGTGGTCAAGAACATCATCCCCCTGGATTCGTCCTCCTTCAGGATCACCGGGAATACGGGCCTGCGGGATATGTTCGCCTTTTTCGCCCTGGACGAGGGGGAGGGGGAAGGCAAGTCCGGCGCCCTGACCGTGGGGGGCTGGGTCATCGAAAACCTGGAGGGCGCTCCCCGGGAAGGGGACCGTTTTACTTTTCGGGGGCTTTCAGTTACCGTGTTAAAGACCCTTCGCCACCGGGTGCTGGAGATCATGGTTGCCCGGGGAGAAGAAGGCTCACCGCGAGGTTTTTGACTTCGCGGTAATTTCTTCTTCGGGAGTTACGAGCGTTTCCCTGAGCCTCATCCCGTTAAGTTCTCCAGGCCCGCTTCGTAGAGTTCCTGGTATTTCTTCGCCGACTTTTCCCAGGAGAAGTTCTGTTTCATGCCGGTGAGGCGCATGGCCTCTATCTGCTTCCGGCGGTTGTAGTAGGCCCATACGGCCCAGCCGACGGTGTTGTATATGGCCTGGGGGGTGAGGTCGTCGAACATGAAGCCCGTGCCGGCCCCCAGTTCCTGGTTGAAATTCTCCACCGTGTCCGAGAGGCCGCCGGTGTTCCGCACGATGGGGAGGGTCCCGTAGGCCAGGGAGTAGAGCTGATTGAGGCCGCAGGGTTCGTAGCGGCTGGGCATGAGGAAGAAGTCGCTGCCCCCTTCGATGAGGTGGCTGAACTGTTCGCTGTAGCCTATCCGGGCCTTGAAGTTGGAGAGCCGGGAGGCGAGGCTGCGGACTTCGTTTTCGCACCAGGCGTCGCCGGTTCCCAGGAGGACCAGTTGGAGCTTCATGTCCCGGCAGATGGACCAGGCGGAGCCGTAAGCGGGCCCGAAGAGTTCCCCGACCCCTTTCTGTTCGGTGAGGCGGGTGACCATGCCGATAACCGGTACCTGGGAATCCGGGGGCAGGCCGAATTCCCGCTGGAGGGCCTCCTTGGCCTTGGCCTTCCCCGCCATGTCGGCGGGTCCGTAGGGCGCGGGGAGGAAGGGGTCGGCCTGGGGGTTCCACACCGCCGTATCAATGCCGTTGAGGATTCCCCCGTAATCCGCGGCCCGCTCCCGGAGGATGCCGTCCAGGCGGAACCCCTGGGCCTGGGTCTGGGTTTCCCGGGCATAGGTGGGGGAAACCGTGTTCAGCTTGTCGGCGCTGCGGATCCCCGCCTTGAGGAGGTTCATCATGTTCCAATCCTCAAAGCCCCCCTCGTAGAAGACGTTCCAGCCCAGGTTGGTGAGGTAGAAGTTATCCTTGCTGTAAATTCCCTGGTAGCCCAGGTTGTGGATCGTCAGGACCGAAAGGGTTTTGGCAAAGCCGCCTGAGCGCTCGGCGAATTTGAGGAAGACCGGGGCCAGGGCGCCGGGCCAGTCGTGGGCGTGGAGGACCTGGGGGTACCAGGCGATTTTGCGGCAGACCTGAAAGACCGCGCGGCAGAAGAAGGTGAAGCGCTGGGGGTTGTCGAGAAAGTCCGGCTCCCAGGGGCTGCCGTAGATCCCCTCCCTGCCGAAAAAGCCCTCGTGGTCGATAAAGTAGACCGGCACGGGGTTCTGCTCCGGGGCCCCCGGCAGCATCCCGGTGTAGACGGCGCACCAGGCCTCCCCTCCCCCCAGGTTCACCCCCATGGGGCCCTCCAGGAGGGTGAGTTTCCCCCGGTCTATCCCGTAATAGCGGGGCATGACGATCCGCACCTCGTGGCCCAATTTTGCCAGGGCGATGGACAGCGCCGACACCGCATCGGCAAGCCCCCCGGTTTTTGCGAAGGGAACGGCCTCGCTGGCGGCCATTAATATCTTCATGTTTTATCCCTCACTACTAGAAACGCTCGATCATCGCAAGCCCGTGTTCTTCTATTATAGTAATGCCCTTTTCGATATCTTCCAACTTAAAGATAACCACCGCCTTTCCCGGCGTGCTTCTCAGGGATGCGTAGAGGTATTCGATGTTTACGTTGGACTTCCGGAAGAGTTCCATCACCTTGGCGAGGCTCCCCGGCAGGTCGTCGATCTCCACCGCCGCCACGGAGGTCTCCCGGATGGTAAAGCCCGCCTCATTCAGGACCCGCTGGGCCTCGGCCTCCTTGTCCACGATGAGCCTGAGAATGCCGAAATCCGCCGTATCGGCAATGGATATGGCCCGGATATTGATGCCTCCCTTGGCAAGGGCCTCTGTTACTTCTCCCAGCCGGCCCACGTTGTTTTCCAAAAAAACCGATATTTGTTTTATCTGCATGGCTCCTCCTATATTTTCCTATTATCAATAACCCGCTTTGCTTTGCCTATGGACCGCTCGATGGTCTTTGGTTCCACCAGTTTTACCTTGAGGAAGATCTGGAGCTTGGACTTCATCACCGCCTCGATTTTGGCCCGGAGCCCCTCCAGATCCCTGGTTTCATCGCTGAAGAATTCCTTCTTCACCTCCACCTGGGGTTCCACCTCGTCCAGATGGGAAGCCCCCCGGTTGAGGACGATGAGGTACTGGGGTTCGGTGCCCTCAATCTCGATGAGGGCCTGTTCGATCTGGCTGGGGAAGACGTTGACCCCCCGGATGATGAGCATATCGTCGGTCCTGCCGAAGAGCCGGTGCATCCTGATGGTGGTCCTGCCGCAGGTGCAGGGCTCCGTGATAAAGTAGGTGATGTCCCGGGTCCGGTAGCGGATCAGGGGGGTCCCCTCCTTGGTGAGGGTGGTGAAGACCAGTTCCCCCTTTTCGCCGGGGGCAAGGACCCTGCCGGTGGTGGGATCGATGATCTCGGGGTAGAAGAGGTCTTCGTTGATGTGGAGGCCGTTTTGGGCTTCGCACTCAAAGGCCACCCCGGGGCCGATGATCTCGGTGAGGCCGTAGATATCGTAGGCCTTCATGCCGTAGCGGGCCTCGATCTCCCGGCGCATGTTTTCGCTCCAGGGTTCCGCCCCGAAGCAGCCCTTGTTGATGGGGAGTTTCAGGAGGTCTATCCCCGCTTCCGCAGCCTCTTCGGCCATGTAGAGGGCGTAGGAAGGGGTGCAGGTGAGGATCGTGGAACCGAAGGCCTGCATCACCTGGAGCTGCCGGGCGGTATTTCCCGAGGACATGGGCAGGACGTTTGCCCCCAACACCCGGGCGCCGTAGTGGGCGCCGGGCCCCCCGGTAAAGAGGCCGTAGCCGTAGCAGTTCTGGACCGTATCGTCCCGGGTGCACCCCGCCGCCGCCATGGTCCGGGCCATGGATTCCCCCCAGATTTCGATATCCTTGTGGGTATAGGCGTCCACCACGGGGATCCCCGTGGTCCCCGAGGACATGTGGATCTCTTCGATAAGGGATTTCGGGCAGGCCAGGATGCCGTAGGGGAAGGTTTCCCGCAGATCGTCCTTCGTGGTAAAGGGGAGTTTGGCGATATCCGCCAAGGTCAGGAGGTCCCGGGGGCTGACGCCGGCCTCGTCCATTCTGTTCCGGTAAAAGGGAACCGCGGCGTAGAGCCGCTCCACCAGATTTTTGAGCCGGGCGAATTGCAGCTTCTCCCGGGTTTTTCCATCCATTGATTCGTATTCAGGATTAAAGATCATAACCTTTCCTTAAAAAATAGTTTCTAGAAAGAGAGATGGAACCGTACCTTCTGAGTATACACCCTTTTTCATATTCCCTCAATACCTTTTTTGTGCTATGATTAAAAACATGGAGCGTTACATGACCATCGACCTTAAGATGCCAAAACAGACCATGCTTTCCGAATTCGACATAAAAATGCTGCTTGCCGCGAAATTATACGAAGAACGAAAGCTCGCCCTGGGATATTGCGCGGAGCTGGCGGGCCTTTCGAAAAGGGCATTCATTGAACTCTTAGGCAAGTATGGGGTTTCTCTCTTTTCCCAGACCGCCGATGAATTAAAATCGGACATCGACAATGCCTCCAAACTTTTTCGATAAAGTAATTATTTCCGATACGAGCTGCCTTATTGCTTTAACCAAGATCGGGAGCCTGGATGTTTTGCGCCAGGTTTGTCAAACCGTTCTTGTCACCCCTGAAATCGCGGCGGAATACGGTGAAGACCTTCCCGCCTGGATAACGGTTGTTCCGGTCCGGGACCGTGAAAAGACCCGGCTTATCCAAAAAACCCTTGACGGCGGTGAATCAAGCGCCATTGCTTTGGCTCTTGAAATAAAAAAAGCTCTTTTGATCTTGGATGATGCTCAAGCCCGGTCGTTTGCCCTGGATCTTGGCCTCAGTATAACCGGAACCCTTGGTATTCTCATTGCGGCATACCGGCAAGGCATTATTGTTGACCTGAATCAAGTCATTGCCAATCTTAGGGCCTGTGATTTCAGGCTCCCCCGTGACCTCCCTGAAATATGGAAGGAGTAGCGGCGTTTCACTTTTTCGCAGCCGCCTTTACCGGGAAGGGCCCTGAAAGAGGAGTTTCCCCGGGTCCTGGGCCTGGCCGTTCCGGCGCAGTTCGAAGTGCAGGTGGGGGCCTGTGGACTGGCCCGTGGATCCCACCCGGCCGATGGGGTCGCCGGTTCTGAGGCGGCTGTTCAGGGTGACGCCGATCACCGAGAGGTGGCCGTAGAGGCTTGCCCAGTTATCCCCGTGGCGGATGACGATGTATTTCCCATATATGGGGTCCTCCCCCCGGTCGGTCACCACCCCGTCCCGGGCGGCGAAGACCTCGGTGCCCTCCGGGGCGGCCAGGTCCAGCCCTTCGTGGAGGCGCATGTTCCCCGTGACGGGGTTTCTCCGCATCCCGAAGGCGCTGGTGATCCGGTAGTTTTGCAGGGGGAAGCGGAAGTTGAAGTTCAGGAAGAAGGTCCGTTCCGTGGGGGTAAAATCCGCCCCGGGGATAAAGAGAAAGGTCTCCCGCTGCCCCCTCCGGGTGACGGTAACGGGGATGCCCCCGTCGCGCTCCCGGGAGGAGGCGAGGATCTGTTCCAGGTCCGATTCGGGGGTTTCGGGGATAAAGACCCCCGGGACCGAGGGAAGGAGCAGGGGAAGGCCGGCCTCGAAGGATCCGGGATGGGCGATGCGGTTCAGGGTAACCAGGGCGGCATAGGGGATATTGCACCGGGCCGCCAGACTAAAGACCGTGTCCGTTTCGCCGGGGTTATAGGCATAGATCGTCAGGGCTTCGGCCAGGGCTTCGGGGGCCTCGTTGGTCCGGTTCCGGTTGAAGATCCGCCGCCGGGCATTTTCCACGTCCGACAGGTACTGGCTAAAGCCAATATCCCGAACATCCAGCCGGGATATAACAGGAAAAACCGGAAGAACGTCCTGCGCTTCCGGAGGAACTTGAGTCACCATAAGCGCCCACAACCACAGGATTCCCGGTTTTTTTATCACCACCCCCCCATAGCCGGCACGGATTTTTTATAGAGAAGCTCTAAAAAAGGCAAGTCCCCTTCCTTGCCCTTTTTTACGCCTTCGCCCGGCAGTTTGTTGCGCTTCGCGCATAAATGGTATAAATATTCATAAAATGAATGTTTATATCTTACAAACTGCGCAGGAGCCCGATAACCGGGATTTTTTTGCATAAAGGAGCGCCAGAGGCGCCCTGAGCAAAAAAAATCCACAACTACAACAGGCTCCTATGCCTCTTTGATAGCCTCATTGGGGCATTCATCGACGCAGGTACCGCAATCCTGACATTTTTCAGGATCTATCCAGCGCACCTCGTCTTTTTCGGCAATCGCTTCCGCCGGACAGGCGTCCGCACACACACCGCAGTTGACACAGTCTTCTGCCACGATCTTGTAAGCCATAATAATACCTCTCTCTTGTATGGTATACCTATGATACTACAGGACCGCTCTTTTTGGCAAGAGAAAAATTATCGCCGCGGGCGCCCCGTCCGGCTGCCTCAGAAGGGGTCTTCCGGCTCATCTTCAGCGAAGGGGCCGGAGGAATGCTTCTTGAGGGATTTCCGGCGGTCCCGCAGGATGGCGGCGATAATGATCCCCATGATGAAGAGGATCACCGCAATCAGGGTCCTCCAGTTGATCGGCTGGGGCCTTGCCGGAGCCTCCTCGATGATGACCGCCGGGGCGATCCCCGGGGCCTGCGCGGGGCGGCTGATCACCAGGAGGAGGCAGACAATCACCGCCAGGGTGAGGATGATCAGGGCGATGACCGCCGCCCTCCGGACCGGGGGGCTTGAGCGCCCGGAGACGGCAAAATAGGCGATCAGCAAAAAAAACGCGGCAGGCACAATCAGCATAAACGTGAGCATATGACCCCTCTCTCTTTTATCGGCCCCGGAGGAGGCTTTCTTGACATGCGTGCCCGGCACCTTTTAGAGGCTTTCTTGACACGCCTATCGATAACACGTAATAATGAAGGATAGAAAAAGGGAGGGGCTGGTATTGAAAAAGTTTGTTCTTGTTGCCCTGCTCCCGGCTTTGTTCGGG
>JAITRV010000306.1 GCA_031288215.1 Spirochaetaceae bacterium
GACCGGGCCAAAAAACAGGGCCTTCACCGGGTCTTTGTCCTCACCACCCGTACCCACGACTGGTTTGAGTCCCTGGGCTTCCGGGAAGCGCCCGTGGAGAGCCTCCCGGAAAAACGCCGTCAAAGCTACGACAAACTCAGGCGGAGCAAAGTCTTCGCCCTGGAAATAAGATAACAAGTAATAAGTAATAAGTAGTAAAGTTAGGAAGGAGTAAAACCGCGTTTTCCTGCTACCTGTTACTTCCTACTTGCTCCTTGCTCCTTGTTAGCGGTATGATAGCCTCATGCCCCGGACTTTTACCTATTCCGCCTTGGTTCTCCGGATCCGGCCTACGGGGGAATCCAACCGGGAGGCCTTTTTCCTCACCGCCGAGGCGGGAATCCTCGCCGCCACCCTCTACGGAGGGCCCAAAAGCCGGCTCCGGTCCCATGTGTCCCCCTTTCACCGGGGGACCCTGTGGCTCTACCACGATCCGGTCCGGGATAGCCGGAAGGTAACCGACTTCGACGTGCGGTCCTGGCGGCCGGGCATCCGGGAGGATTTCAGGCGGTCCATGACGGCCTTCGCCCTGGCGGAAACCGTCCTGGCTTCCCACGGGGGAGGCGGGAACTGGACCGAGGCTCTGGCCCTGACCGACCGGGCCCTGGATGCCCTGGAGGGGGCCGATGAGGGGACCTGCGGGCGTATCGGCCTCCACTTCCTGTGGAACTGGGCGGAAATCCTCGGGATTCGGCCCCTCCTGGACCGTTGCGCCTCCTGCGCTTGTGAAGCGGGGAGCGATGAGGTATTATATTATTCTCCCGGCGACGGGGGGCTGCATTGCGCCTCCTGCGGGGGCCTGACGGCGGGGCCGGGTCTGCGCCCCCTGGGAGGCGGCGCCCGGCGCTGGCTCAAGGCGGTGGAGGCCCTGGACCCGGCCCTCCTTTCCCGGTATACCCTGGACAGGGAATCGGCCCGGCAGGTCAAGACCCTGGGCAGGGCGATCCTGGAGGGCGCCCTGGAGAGGCCCCTCCGGGGCTGGGATGCCCCCTGATGGGGTTCGATTGAGTGCGTGCGTGCGCTCACTGCCGCTCATAGATGGCGGCGGAGCCGCCGGCCATAGTGCCCGGGCCCTGATTGCTTCGAAAGAACCCCCTCCGGGGGCCGGGGGGGAGGAGGAAGGATGAGAACGGTAGACATTATTATGGCCAAGCGGGCCGGGAAGGAGCTTTCCCGGGAGGAGTTGGCCTTTTTGATCGGCGGCTACGTGGCGGGGGAGATCCCCGATTACCAGGTTGCCGCCTGGGCCATGGCGGTTTTCTTTAGGGGGATGACGGCCGCCGAGACCGCGGCCCTCACCGAGGTGATGCTCCGGTCCGGGGGGGTGATGGACCTTTCGGGGGTTCCCGGCCCGCTGGTGGATAAACATTCCACCGGCGGGGTGGGGGACAAGACCAGCCTCATCATCGCCCCTTTGGCTGCCGCGTTGGGTATCCGGGACCCCATGATGTCCGGCCGGGCCCTGGGCCATACCGGGGGAACCCTGGATAAGCTGGAAGCCATCCCGGGGTACCGGACCAATCTCACGGGGGAGGAATTCCGGGAAATCCTTATCCGGGACGGCTTTGCCATGACCGGCCAGAGCCGGGATATGGTTCCCGCGGACCGCCTCCTTTACGCCCTCCGGGATGTGACGGGGACGGTGGAGTCCATCCCCCTGATTACCGCCAGCATCCTCTCAAAGAAGGCCGCCGAGGGGGCCGAAGCCCTGGTGCTGGATGTCAAATACGGCTGCGGCGCTTTTATGAAGGAAATCGAAGCCGCCGAAAGGCTGGCCCGGTCTCTGGTGGACACGGGGGCGGCCATGGGTATGCGGATCATCGCCCTCCTCACCGGCATGGAAGAGCCCCTGGGCGCCATGGTGGGGAATTTCCTGGAGGTGGAGGAGGCCCTGGACTGCCTTGAGGGGAAGGGGCCGCCGGACCTGATGGAGGTCAGCCTGGAACTGGCCGCCCGGATGGCGGTCCTGGGGGGCAAGGCCGCCTCCGCCGAAGCGGGGCGGCGGCTCTGCGAGGAGGCCCTGGGCTCAGGCCGGCCCCGCGCCCTTTTCCTGGCCAACATCGCCAGCCAGGGGGGGGATGTGGACCGCTTCCTCAGCCTCCGGGGCCGGTACCGGTCGGCGGTGAAGGCGGAGATCCCCGCGGAACGGGGAGGCTTCATCGCCCGGATAGACGCCTGGAAGGTGGGCCACGCGGGGGTGCAGTTGGGGGTGGGCAGGAACCGCACCGATGAGACGGTGAGCCCCACCGCGGGAGTCCAATTCCACAAGAAGTCAGGCGATCCTGTTTCGCCGGGGGATCTCGTCATGACCGTCTGGGCCCGGGACGAGCGGGGCCTTGCCGCCGCCCTCCCCCAGCTTGCGGCGGCGGTGGAATACGCGGACCGGCCGGCGGCCGCGCGAAAACTCATCCTAAAGGAAGTAGCATCGACATGAATTGGGAAAAAAGGGATATTCCTCCGGAACTGGTCAAGAACATGGCGGTCAAATACGGCTGCGATCTCCTTACCGCCTCGATCTTCGCCCGGCGGGATATTACCGGGGGGGAGGATATCCGGTATTTTCTGGAGGACGACCTGCGGCACCTGCGCAATCCCTTTGAGCTTCCCGGCATGGAGGACGCGGTGGAACGGATCATGGCCGCCAGGGATGAGGGGGAAAAGGTCCTGGTCTTCGGCGACCGGGACGTGGACGGCATCACCAGCACCACCCTCCTGGGGAGCTTCCTCGCCCGGCAGGGGCTGGACGTCAGTTGGCGGCTTCCCCAGGGGGATGAGCCCTACGGCCTTTCCCTGGCGGCGGTGGAGGACTTCGCCGCGGAGGACGGTACCCTGATCATCACCGTGGACTGCGGCGTCTCCAACGTGGCCGAGATACGCCGGGCCCGGGAACTGGGGCTCGACGTGATCGTGACGGACCACCACAATCCCCGGGAGGAACTGCCGGCGGCCCTGGCCATCGTCAACCCCAAACTCGCGTCCTCCTCGTACCCCTTCCGGGATCTGGCCGGCTGCGGGGTTACCTACAAGCTGGTCTGGGCCCTGCGGTTCGCCCTCAAGAGCGAAACCTACGGCCAATCCATAAGCCTCCTGCTCACCCGGCCTTCCAACGACGCCTATATCATCGAGATCGCCAAGCTGCGCAACCTGACGGTGATTGACCGGCTTATCGAGACGGTGGTTCCGGGCATGGTGGGGATCGCCGAAACCCGGCTGCCCGCCTTCCTCCGGGACCAGCAGATCTTCACCTGGGACGCCCCCCTCCAGAAAAAGACCCTGGCCAAGATATTCGGGGGGGGGGTGGAGATCAATATGGTGGATATTGCCGCCGAGATAGGGAAGGAAATGCCCCAGACCGAGGGAAAAAGCCTCCTCCGCCTCAAGGAGCTCTCCCGGATCGCCCGGTATTCCGCGGTTTCTCCGGGGGAACTGGATGTTTTCATCAGCCTCTTTATCTCCTTTATCCAGAAACGGGAACGGCTCTTTACCGATGAGGATGCGCTGGACCTCCAACTCGCCTGCCTGGGGACCGTGGCGGACATCATGCCCCTGCGGGACGAGAACCGCATCATCGTCCGGCAGGGCCTCGGCGCCATGACCAAGACCCCCCGGCCGGGCATCCAGGACCTGCTTTTCAAGCTGGGCCTTGCGGGGCGGCGGATCAGCGCCGGGGATCTTTCCTGGCATATCTGCCCCGCCATCAACGCCGCGGGCCGGATGGGGGAGCCGGATAAGGCGGTGGAACTCCTGCTCCAGGGGGATGCGCGGGAACGGGACCGTCTGGCCGGGGAACTCAAAGCCCTCAACGAGGATCGGAGAAAACTGGGAGAGGATGCCTGGAGCATCGTGGAACCCCTGGCGGAGGAGAGCCGCAAGGACTTCAGCGACGCCCTGGTCATGGCCGCGGGGGAAAACATCAACCGGGGAATTACGGGGCTCATGGCCGCCCGGCTGGTTTCCCGGTTCAAGAAGCCCGCCCTGGTGGCGGCCCTGGGGACGGACACCGCCATGGGTTCCCTCCGATCCCTGGGGGGCTACAAGCTCCCTCCCCTGCTGGAACCCTGCGCGGACCTCTTTCGGGACTGGGGGGGGCATAACTATGCCGCGGGTTTCAGCATGGACCGGGCCAACTGGGCGGTGTTTCTGGACCGGCTCAGGCTCGCCTCCCGGACCATTGAGCTGGAGGAGGCCGCCGGTGAGGAGACCCTCACGGTGGATGCGGAACTCCCCCTTGCTTACCTGAAACCGGATATTTTTTCCCTGGTGGACCGCTTTGAACCCTACGGGGAGGGGAACAGCCCCCTGACCTTTCTGGTCCGGGGCATGAGGATCGCCGAGATTTCCCTCATGGGAAAGCCCGAAGCGAAACACGTCAGGTTCCTCCTGGACACGGGGAGGTACAAGTGGCCCGCGGTCTATTGGCAGGCCGCGGAGAAGGTCAACGTGGAATTCGCCCTGGAGGACCGGGCGGATGTGGTTTTTAAGATCACCCGGAACTGGTTTAACAATGCCGAGGTGCCCCAACTGGTCATTTTCGATCTCAAAGCGCGGAAATGAAGCGCCGCTTCACCGGCTGTTCATCCTGATTACCCCCTGGCTGCCGTCATACCGGAGGAAAAAGGCTTCCTCGAACACGTGCAAGGGATTGAAGCGGAAATCCCGCAGGCTTTACCGTAGGGAAAGCCGAGGAATTGGAGCGGAAAGCCCGGTCCGCCCGCCTGAAGCGGGCGGATGCACCCCGTTCTGAAGGATGTTTATCCTGCTATGGGGCGGTGAGGGCTGCCATGGTGATATAATTGTAAGGCTGGTTGAAGTGGGGCAGGAAGAAGATGTCCAGCAGTTTCAGCTTGTCGATGGTTACCTTCTCCTCGATTGCCAGGGAGAACAGGTGTATCCCCATGGAAATGTCGTTGTAGGAGGCCATCTGGGCGCCCAGGACCCGGCGGGTTTTCCGGTCGTAAACGATGCGGATCTTCACCTGGTGATTATCTTCTTTTATAAACGCGGGCTTCTGGGTGTCCTCAAACTGGGTGTAGACCGGGGTATAGCCCGCCTTTTCCGCGGCTTTGAGGTTCAGCCCCGTGGACACCATCTTGTAGCCGAAGATGCAGATCCCGTTGGAGCCCTGAACCCCGATGGATTCCAGGGCCGTCCCCCCGGCGTTATGCCCGGCCACGACCCCGCTGCGGACCGCGTTGGTCGCCAGGGCGATGTAGGCGGTGTTCTCGACGGCGTTGCTGTATACCGTGGCGCAGTCCCCGATGGCATAGACATCGGGCTTGCTGGTTTCCTGTTTCAGGTTGACCTTGTACGCGCCGTTGGGGAAGGTCTCCAGGTCTCCGGCGGCCAGGGCGGTATTGGGGCGGAATCCGATAGCCATGAGCACCAGGTCCACGGGGTATTCTCCCTTATCGGTCACGATGGCCTTTACCGCGGTATCCCCCTTGATCTCCTGCACCAGTTCGCCAAAGCGCAGATTGACGCCGTTGTCCTTGAGGACCTTGTCCATATCCTGGGTAAACCAGTCGTCGTAATAGGTGGAGAGGCTGGTGGCGGCCGCTTCAAAGAGGAGGACGTTCTTGCCCCGGCGGCGGACCGCTTCGGCCAATTCCACCCCGATATACCCCGCTCCGACCACGGCGACGTTCTTGATGTCCCCCTGGTCCAGGAGCTTGTTTATCCGCTCCCCGTCCTGGAAGAGCTTGACGTAATTCACGTTGGCAAGATCAAGGCCCTTGATCTTGGGCTGAATGGGGAGGGAGCCCGTCGCCAGGATGAGTTTGTCGTAGGATTCCACGATCTCCTTTCCGTTCTTATCCGAGGCAAAGACCTTCTTCGCGGCGAAATCTATCTTGGTCGCCTTGGTTTCCATGTACACCGCCGCCTTCTTGGCCGCCAATTTTTCCTTGGAGGAATAAAAAAGCCCCTCGGGGCCGTCGATTTGCCGCCCGACCCAGAGCGCGGTCCCACAGCCCAGGTAGCTGATATTGCTGTTACTATCGAAGATGGTGAGGGAGTTTCCCGGATAATTATCCAGAATAGTGTTGGCCGCCGCGGTTCCGGCATGATTCGCCCCGATGAGTACGATTTTGCTCATAACGATACTCCTTATTATAGGTATATTCTCTATTAGTTTAGAAGGTAATCGTTCTCTCTGAAGATTGCAAGGGCAATTTGGAATTTGGTCAGGGCTCCTGCATTTACTCAAAAATAAAAGAAGAACCACGGACACACACAGACCCTCACGGACTTGTTGTTTGAAATTCATGCGTTTGTCCGTGTTTGTCCGTGTGGTCCGTGGTTAAATTTCTTTGGATCTACTATTGAGTCATTGAGAGTAATCAAGGCACCAAGACGATTACCTCATAAAAAAGTATGAAAAAAAGTAAATGCAGGAGCCCTGGGGTGTATAGTATTATTTGCACGGTCAACCCGTTACGCGGCGAGAAAACAAAAGAGGTTCACAGATTACGGAGTATGCTATAGCAACAATAACGATGAACGGCGGGAGCCGGGACGCCCCTCCGGTCGTTCGCGGTTCATGTTACCACGAGCGGGGCACGAAGCCGTCGGGCACCGCTATGACGGAGGTTTCCCCGGATTGTTCGATCACGAAGAGGCCGTTTTTTATGGCAAAGGGTTTCACGTCCTCAGGGATAATCCCTCCCGCCACCGCCCCGAGGAACTTCCGCGCATCCCCGTGTTCGTCGGCATAGCGCCGCAGTTTCCCTATCCGCTCAAGGTGCTCCTTGACATCGTCAATGGTCAACTTTGACTTCACTTCCACCATGAGGGCGGTACTGCCGTTTTCAAGGAGAATATCAATCTCCGCCAGGAAGGTCCCATCGGGATTCTTGAAGACAACATCGAGGCTGGTTCTATTGAAAAAGAACCTCCAGTCCTTGAATTTTTCCGAGAGATTGGAAGCCACGAGGTTCTCAACCAATTCACCGAGCCGGCCGCCCAATTTACTGATTTTACGGTCCGTCTCCGCGAACTGGCGGTTCAGTGCCGCGGATCGCCGGGCCTCTTCTTTGGCCAGTTCCGCAGACCACCGGGCTCGTTCCTTGGCCTCTTCCTCGGACCGCCGGGCCTCTTCCTTGGCCAGTTCCGCAGACCGGCGGGCCTCTTCCTCGGACCGCCGGGCTCGTTCCTTGGCCTGTTCCTCGAACCAGCGGTCCAATTCCGCAGACCGCCGGGCCTGTTCTTCGGACCGCCGGGCCTGTTCCTTGGCCTGTTCCTCGGACCACCGGGCTCGTTCCTTGGCCTGTTCCTCGAACCAGCGGTCCAATTCCGCAGACCGCCGGGCCTGTTCCTTGGCCTGTTCCTCGGACCGCCGGGCCTGTTCCTCGAACCAGCGGTCCATCCTCCGGGACATTTCCTGGAGTTCGGCCTGGAACTCCTCAAAACTCAGGACCGGGGATTTATGCTCTTGAACGTCACTCATCGTTACTCCTGAGGTAATTATACCAAGATATTGAAGGAAATGTCCATCTCGGCTGAAGATTCAGATGACAAATGTCATGAGCGCATGGGGAATTATGCGCAATTTGGGCAGGGGTTCCCCGGTATGATCGATGGCGCAGCCCCGGCTTCCAATTCCACATAGTTAAACACATGACCGAAGCGGTCTCCCGCCGCGTCCAGGACTTCCGTCGCCTGGGCAATCACATCCGGACCAATCCCGTCTCCCGGGACCAGGGCA
>JAITRV010000042.1 GCA_031288215.1 Spirochaetaceae bacterium
CAGGATGATGATCACCGCCGCGATGGTTACGTCCACCCGGAACCGGTAATACCCGTAACGGATGGCCAGGTCCCCCAGGCCGCCTCCCCCGATAGCCCCGGCCATGGCGGAATAGCCGATGAGGTTGATCATGGTCAGGGCCAGCCCCGAGATCAGGGACGGCAGGGCCTCGGGGATCAACACCTTCCGGATGATCTGGAAGGTGGTAGACCCCATGGCCCGGGCGGCGATCAGGACCCCCCCATCCACCTCGGAGAGGGCCGATTCCACGATCCGGGCCACGAAGGGCGCCGCGGCGATGGACAGGGGGATGATCACCGCCGTGGGGCCGATGCTGGTCCCGATGATCAGCCGGGACAGGGGGATGAGGAGGATCATCAGGATGATGAAGGGCAGGGACCGGAAGAGGTTCACAATCCGGGACAGGGCGTTGTAGGCCAGGGGCCGGGGTTTCAGGCCCCCGGGGGAACCGGCGTAGAGAAAGGCCCCCAGGGGAAAGCCCAAAACGCAGGCCAGCACCGTGGAGGCCAGCACCATGTAGACCGTTTCCAGGGTGGAACCGGGGAGTTTGGTGACAAGAATCTGTATGTCATCACTGGACATGGATAAGCTCCTTCGCCGCCGCGGTTTCGGGATGGTCAAAGACGGCCGTCACGGTTCCCCGCTCCACCACCCGGCCCCCCTCCATAACCGCCACTTCCCCGCAGATCGCCCGGATCACCGCCATCTGGTGGGTGATCAGCACCACCGTAAGGTTCAGCTTGTCCCGGAGGTCCCGGACAAGGGAGAGGATGGACCGGGTGGTCTGGGGGTCCAGGGCGCTGGTGGCTTCGTCGCAGAAAAGGACCTCCGGGTTGGCCGCCAGGGCCCGGGCAATGGCGACCCGCTGTTTCTGACCCCCCGAAAGCTCCCGAAGCCGGGCCTTCCGCTTATCCCGGATGTCCACCAGTTCCAGAAGCTCCTCCACCCGTTCCTGAATCTGTTTTTTGTGGAGCCCGGCGATTTCCAGGGGGTAGGCGATGTTCCCCGTCACGTTCCGGGAACCCAAAAGGTTGAAATTCTGGAAGATCATCCCCATCCGCCGCCGCCGGGCCAGCAGTTCCCTCCCCGCCAGGGTATCCACCCGCTCGCCGCCGTAGTGTACCTCCCCCTGATCCGGCGGCTCCAGAAGGCTCATGATCCGCAGGAGGGTCGATTTCCCCGCCCCGCTTTTTCCGATGATGCCATAGATGCTGCCCTCCGGAACGGCGAGGTCCACATTCCTCACCGCGGATACGGGGCCGTAACTTTTGGATATGCCTTTGAGGGTAATCATGGGCCTTTTCAAACCGCCGCTTTTTCGCTGATGGTTTTGAGCCGGGTGATAATGTCGATATGCTGGGTGCAGGCGGTCTCGCACTGACCGCAGGCCACGCAGTCCCCGGCCTGGGCGGCCTTCAGGCTCCAGTGCATATTCAGCCGGCTGGAAATCACGTCTTTGCCGGGCTGATCGTTGAGGAGCTTCTGGTTGTAGGCGTCCATAAATTTGGGGATGGGGATGCCCTGGGGGCAGTCGTCGCAGTAGCCGCAGCCGGTACAGACCCCCTCAAAGGAGGCCGAGGCCCCGGCCTTGGCAACCGCCAGTTCCGCCTCGGTCCGGGGAACATAGCCCTCCATGGCGGCCAGGGCCTCCCGGACCTGGGCCTCGTCGTCAAAACCCACCAGGGTTACGCTGATGTCCCGGTGATCCCAGAGGAACCGGAGGGCCGCGGCCACGGTCCCTTCGCCGGGCCGGGTGATGAACCGGAAAAGCTTCTCCTGCTGGGGGATGATGCCGCCCCCCAGGGGGTTCATCACCACCGCGCCGAGTTTTTTCGCCCGGACGGCGTCAAAGGCCGCTTCCCGGGTTTTGAAGTTGTAGGCCGAATAGCCGAACAGAACCCCCTCAAACACCCCTTCCATAAGAAGCTCCCGAATCTCGTCCCGCACGAGGTGGCTGGACACGCAGATATGTTTGATAAGCCCCTCGTCTTTCAGCTTCTGAAAAGCCCCCAGAATACCGTCTTTTTTCCGCTGCCGCCAGTTGTCCAGGGTGGTAACGCACCAGACATGGTAAAAATCAATGGCCGGCACGTCCAGCCGCCGGAGCTGGGCCTCAATCTCCCGGCGGATTTCGGCTTCCGTGGTTTTGAAGGTTTTGGTGGCCACATAGTAAGGCAGCTTCCGCAGCCGCAGTTCCTCAAAACCCCTGCCGAAGACGGCTTCGCTTTTGGTCTCGAAATAACCGGGAGCCGTATCGAAATAGTTGACCCCGCCCTCGGCGGCCCGCGCCATCATGCGGACGCACTCATCCTGGTCGTCGATATGGCCGAACCGCATACCGCCAAAGCCCAGAAGCGACACCTTTTTCCCCGTCCGCCCATAATCCCGGTAAATCACTGCTGTACCCTCCGTAACCATAGTACGGCAAAAGAGGCCGGGGGAACAAGTGCGGGGAATAGGGAGAAGTGCGGGTACAGCAGAACTCGTCTGCAGCGTGTACGCCGCAAGGCAGACGGTATCGAGGCAGAAGAAACCGGGTTTGCGCTCATTCCAGGAGAAGAAGACGCGCAGGGGGACCATGTCTTTCAGATCGGTGGCTTTCACCGTTCAGGCATTATACCCCTCATCCGTCTGGTGACAACCCACCTTCCCCTGATCGAAATAGACGGCCGCCTGGTGTTTGATAACCGGTCATATCAAAATAGCGAAAGAAGGAATGAGGATGCCGTGTGTCCAGAAATGGCATCAGGAGTCCGGCAATTCCGGGAAACCGGAATACCTGGAAGGGCATATCTTCGGCATCGTCAGTATGCTCAGTACCAGCGGGGAACGGATGAGAAGCATCCCGGTTATGGCGGAGATTCATGAACGCAGGGCCAAAACATCCGGGGAGGGTATTGTTGAAAAGATGGCTCATATGAGGGGAAAGACAGCCCAAAGCGCCGGAAAAGGGACTTTGGGGTTTTACTTCCCCTTTGAGCGCTTTGGTTTGAAAGCCGAGTTTCTCCGCCGCCGTTACCAAACCGAGCATATTTGTACCCATAGCATCATCGGTTTTACACAATTTCCTGGCCTGCCCAATATTTATATGAGAATTATAATGGGAGGCGACCATAGCAAGGCTTACGGGTCCACAGTTGTTTTCGTCATGCTGTTGAAAATATTTTATTAGGCGAAGCCTATACGGTTTAATACCCCGCGGCTTGCCGCGGCTGTAAACAGAATGGATTTTGAGGAAAACTCAGCAACATCTTTGTATTGTGAGTAATCTGCATATTTTGGTAATGCTGAATAGGTAACATCAATCAAACAACAAAAAATTTTGTCGATACCGCAGGGCTTGCCCTGCGGTTGTTCATTAAGGATATAAGCTGAATATCTAAATAGTGTCTGTCTATAATGTAGACCCATTATGGACAAATTGCCTTGAAAACCGCATTTTCGCAGCCTTTAGGCGAGAAAATGCAAGGTCTAACCACAAAGTAACCGACTTTATAGACAGACACTATTTAAAGAACTCACCAGCCTTTTTGAGACGAATATTGCCCAGTATAAAAGCCCCAGT
>JAITRV010000324.1 GCA_031288215.1 Spirochaetaceae bacterium
GCCCGCACCAGGGAATCCAGGCAGTCCCCGGAACCGTGAATCTCCATGCCGGCCCTTTTGTTCACCGCCAGGAGATCGGCGCTCTCGTAGATGATCGCCGGGACCGGGGGGCCGGGGGAGCGGGCCGGCAGGGAGGCCCCCCCGGCCCGGGCGGGGAAGGCGATCTCCTCTCCGGCTGTAAGACGGAAATCCCCGCCCCGGGGCCGGCCGTCCACCAGGACCTTCTTTTCCCGCAACAGACGGTGGATCAGGGAGAGGGGAAATTCCGGCAGGGCCTTTCGCAGCACCCGGTCCAGACGGCGGCCCTGGTCATCCGCCGCCACAGGTAGAATTGTCACCAAACCGATATACCATGGCCTGTTTATAAGAAAAAGGGGGCCGTTGGCGCACAGGAACACGAAGGCCCGGATTTTCTCGTCTTCATTCTTTCTTCGCGCGCCTTTGTGCTACCTTCTTTGCCTTTGTGTTAAAATTCTTAGGTTATCGCTTAGTCCAATCATCCTGCCGGGAGCCTGTTGCGCTTGCGGAATTTTCGCGTGGAGCGCGGCAAACTTTTACCGCAGAACCCCGCTGGTTTTTTTGGAGTAAATCGAAATGGCGATCATCACCAAAAGGGTAAAGATGTAAGGGATGGCCAGGATAAAGTCGGCGGGGACGTTCAAGGCGCCCTGGGCGAAATTGGAGAACGCGTCGGCCAGGCCAAAGAGCAGGGCCCCCGCCAAAAGTCCCCGGGGCCGCCGGCTGCCCAGGAAGATCACCACCAAGGCGATCCAGCCCTTCCCCGAGGATATGTTGGGAACAAAGGCCCGGAGGTTAAGGGTAAGATACGAACCCCCTATGCCGCAGGTTAAGCCCGACAGGAGAAAGGCGGCGAAACGGTAGTGGTCCGGTTTCAGGCCCAGGGAGATTAGGGCCTCGCTTCGTTTTTCGCAGGCCCTGAGCCGGAAACCGAAGGGGGTCCGGTAAATGATAAACCAGCAGATTAAAAGCAGGAGCCAGCTAAGGTACACATACCAGGTATGCCCCGAAAGCAGATCGCCTAAAACCGGGATACGGTGAATCACCGGGAGGGCAAGAATCTTAAGCCGGGGCAGATCGTTAAATACCACTACCCCCCGGGTGCCGAAAAACCGGAACGAGAGTACCAGGGTTATTCCCGCGGCGAACAGGTTCACCGCCAGGCCGGTGATAAACACATTCGCCCTGAGTTTAAGGGTAATTCCCCCCATGACCGCCGACAGCATTACCGACAGCAGGGTCCCCAGAACCACCCCCCAAAAGAGGTTCCCGGTAAGATGGGCAAAACATATCGATCCAAAGGCCCCAATCAGGAGGAGCCCCTCCAGGGCGATGTTTAACATCCCCCCCAATGCTGTAAAGAGTCCCCCCATGGCGGCGAAAAGCAGGGGGGTCATAATGGTAACGGCGCTATGGAGGATGGGGCGGAGGGTATTCATCCGAAGATCCTTTGTTTCTTAAAAAGATCCAGAAGAACCGTGCTGGTTACCAGGAAGAAAACCACCGATTGGACGATAGAGGCGATTTCAAAAGTAATATCGGAAAACTGCATGGCGATTCTCGCGCCGGAACCGATCCAGGCGAAGAAGACGGCCGCGGGGATCACCGCCTGGGGCCTGTTTCGGGCGATAAGGGCCACAGCCAAACCGTTCCAGCCCATCCCCGAGGAAAATTCTTTCATGGTAGAATAATAGGTACCGTAAACCGCCATTCCTCCTCCCAGGCCGTAGAGCAGACCGCTCAAAAACATGGCCAGTAAAATTTTACCGGAGGTGTTGATTCCCCCGTATTGCGCGAAGACCTTGTTAAGGCCGCTCATTCTTAACTCGTAGCCCCTTCTGCTCCGGTAGAGGAAGAGGTACACCAGAATCACCGCCATAACGGCGAAAAACAGGGCGGCGCTTAAATTGGAGGGGAGAAGGATCTGGGGCAAATAAAAGGCCCCGGGAATTTTCCGGGTGGATTGGAGGTTGGTGGCGGGATCCAAAAAGGGGCCGGTAATAAAATAACTGGTGATAAGTACCAGGGCGTTGGAAAGGAGGAAGGTGGTGATAAGTTCGCTGGTATTCCAGCGGATCTTAAGAAAACCGGAGATCCCCGCCGCCAGGCCCGAGACCGCCGCCCCCGCCGCCAAAGCCAGCGCCGCTCCCGGGATGCCCAGGGGCGCCAGGGCCAGGGCGGTGATGGTGGTGACAAAAGCGCCTGCGTATATTTGCCCCTCTCCCCCCAGGTTAAAGCAGTTGGCCTGCATGGCGATGCAGACTCCCAGGCCGCCGAAAATGAGGGGAATAGCGCTGTTAAGCATATTGCCGAAGTAGTAAACATTCCGCAGGGGGCCAAGGAAAAAGTAGTTCAGGGTCCGGCCCGGGGTCTTGCTCAGGAGGAACGCCAGAATGATAAGAACCGCGAAGGATATGACGAGGATGAGGGCCATTCCCCCCGATGCGGCCATGTAGTTTTCCAGGTTTTTTTTCAGCTTCAACTTCAGCGATACGTTATTTGGCGCTTCCCTATCCACGATTTTCTCCTGACTGTGTTTTTAAACCGAGCATAAAAGCGCCGATTTCCTCTTTAATGTCTTCTTCCGATTCTTCGCTGAAGGAATCCGGGAGGATCTCCGCGGTAATGGTTCCCTGGTACATGACGAGGATCCTGTCCGCGTTGGCGAGGATTTCATCCAGGTTGGAGGAGATAAGGATCACCGCCGCCCCGGATTCCCGAAGCAGGGCCATTTGATCGTACATATACCGGCTTGACGCGATGTCCAGCCCCCAGGTAGGTTCGGAAAAAACAATGTAGTCAAGGTACTGCACGATTTCCCGGGCCAGGACAACCTTTTGGATATTACCCCCGGAAAGGGAACCCATGCGCCGCCGGATTCCGCCGGAGATATTGTACTTTGCCAGGAGTTCCCCGGCAAATTTTTCCATGGCCCGTTTATCCAAAAAGCCTCCCCGGGAGAATTTTTTCCGCTGATTAACAATGATGTTTTCGACAACCGACGCGCCGGAGACAGAGGCCACCCCTAAACGATCGCCGGGAACATAGGCCAGCCCCTCCCGGCGCAGTTTTACCGAATCAAAACCGGTAATATCCCGGCCCTTGTGGAGGATCTGTCCTGAGCTAAGGGGTAAAAATCCCCCCAGAATAGCCTCCAGCGCCCCCAGGCCGTTTCCCGCCACCCCGGCAAAGCCGAGAATCTCCCCGGCATTCACAGTAAAACTGATGTTGTGCAGCAGGGGCCGTTCCTGTCCGTGACGCTTGACCGTAACTTCCCGGAAGGAGAGGACCGGATCTTTTTCCGGCGGCCGCCTGGGGCCCCGGTTTACTTTAAGATCTACCCCCCGGCCTACCATGAGCCGGGAGATTTCGTACTCATCGATGCTGCCGGTATTGCGGACCGCCACCAGTTCTCCCCGGCGCATGACCGCCACCCGGCTGGAGATCTGTTTAATCTCGTTGAGTTTGTGGGTAATAAGGACCAGAGACCGTCCGGATTCCGAAAGGGCCCTGAAGGTCTTAAAAATGGCGGCGGTTTCCTGTTCCGTAAGCACCGCCGTCGGTTCATCTAAAATAAGAATCTCCGCCCGGCGGTAGAGCATTTTGACGATCTCCACCTGCTGCATCTGCCCCAC
>JAITRV010000327.1 GCA_031288215.1 Spirochaetaceae bacterium
ATGAAAAGAACATTGTTAGCAATCATGATCTTGATCGGCGCGGCGTCTTTTATTTTCGCCGGGGCTAAAGCCGATACCAACACCATCACCATCGGCGGTATTTTTCCCCTTTCCGGTCCGGTAGCGGTTTACGGGGTAGAGGCCCGAAACGGAATAGAACTGGCCATTGAGGAGATCAATGCCGCCGGGGGTATCAACGGGAAACGTCTGGCCCTCATCTCAGAAGATGACACGGGAAATCCCGAAATTACCGTCAATGCCTACCGGAAACTCACCGCCCAGGATAAGGTCAACGTGATCATCGGTTCCCTCACCTCGGGCTGTACTATCGCCATTACCTCCCTGGCCCAGGCTCAAAAGGTGGTCTTGGTGGCCCCGGCAGCCACCGCCGAAGCGGTTACCGATGCGGGGGACTTTATCTTCCGGGCCTGCTTCATCGACCCCTTCCAGGGGACCGTGGGGGGCGCCTTCGCCGTCAACGAACTGAAGGCCCGCCGGGCTGCGGTACTCTACGATAATAATAACGATTATTCCGTGGGGCTCAAGGATAACTTTATCACCGCCTTTGGAAAAGCCGGGGGGACCGTCGTGGCCAATGAGTCCTATATTACCGGGGATGTGGACTTTAACGCCCAGCTCACCAAGATCAAGGCGGCCAACCCTGACGTAGTGTACCTGCCGGACTACTATTCCACCGTGGCCCTGATCGCCAAGCAACTCCGGGCCCAGGGGATCAACACCCCCATCGTCGGCGCCGACGGATGGGACGGACTCACCGAAAATGCCGGGGACGAGGTGCTCAACGGCTTTTATTCCAACCATTATGCTTCGGATTCCACCGATCCCAAGGTGCAGAGCTTCGTTAAGGCCTATCAGGCAAAATTCGGGAGCGTACCGGTTTCCTTCGCCGCCCTGGGCTACGATTCCATGTACCTGATTCGGGATGCCATCCTCAAGGCGGGCTCCACCGATTCTACCGCCATCAGGAATGCCCTGGCCCAGACCAAGGGCAGCTACCTGACGGGAAACCTGTCCTTCGACGCGAAGCGCAACCCCGTAAAATCCGCGGTCATGGTGGAACTGATAAGGGGTCCCAACGGCAACCTTACCACGGTCTATAAAACCACGGTAAACCCTTAAGCGAGGAAGCAAAGAGGAGAGAGGAGTTATTATGGAGTGAAGAACTCGAAAGGGGACTGAGCAAGGAAGCAATGAGCAATGCTTCCCTTCTCACGCGTCTCTCCTTCCTTCTTACTTCTCTCCCCTCACTTTTCATGGAGCAGGCCGATGAGTGGGATTTTTGTACAGCAGCTTATAAACGGTCTCTCCCTGGGCAGCATCTATGCGTTGATTGCCTTGGGTTATACCATGGTCTACGGTATCGTGATGCTCATCAATTTTGCCCATGGGGACATCCTCATGGTGGGGGCCTATGCGGGGTACTTTGTCCTTACCCGTTTTGGGGTTTCCCCGATTACCCTGGCGATCGCCTTTGCCTTTTCCATGATCTTCTGTGCGGTCCTGGGGGTAACGATTGAACGTTTCGCTTACCGGCCCCTCCGCCGGGCCCCCCGGCTCAATTCCCTGATCACCGCCATTGCGGTGTCCCTGATCCTCCAGAACGGGGCCCGGATTTTGCCCTTTATCGGTCCCAATCCCCGGCAGTTTCCCCGCCCGGAGGTCCAAACCCTCTCCATCGGGGGGGTTTCGGTCTCCAATATTCAGATCATTGTGATTGTCTTTTCCGCCCTCCTCATGGTGGCCTTAAACTACATCATCAACTATACCAAGCGGGGGAAAGCCATGCGGGCGGTTTCCTACGATATGCAGGCGGCGAGCCTCATGGGCATCTCGGTGAATGGCACCATCTCCTTCACCTTTGCCCTGGGGTCGGTGTTGGCCGCCGCAGGGGGGATGCTCTTTGCCTTTGCCTATCCCCAGGTATCCCCCACCATGGGGACCATGCCGGGACTCAAGGCCTTTGTGGCCGCCGTCTTCGGCGGTATCGGCTCGGTCCCCGGCGCGATGATCGGCGGCTTCATCCTGGGGGTGGCTGAAACCCTGACCAAGGGCTTCCTCTCCTCCCAATACGCCGATGCCATATCTTTTTCGATCCTCATCGTGATCCTCCTGGTAAAGCCCACGGGGATCCTCGGTAAAAAAACCAGGGTAAAGGTGTGATGATGAACAATCCAACGGCTCAGACCCCGAAACCGCCTATCCAACATACCCTGATCCTGGGGAGTACCGCCCTCATCGCGATCCTCTTACCGGCCTTGCTCATACGCTTGAATATTATCGACGCCTATACCGCCCAGGTTCTCACCCTGGGGGGGATCAACGGGATCCTTGCCATCAGCGTCAATACCATAACCGGGATCACCGGCCAGCTCTCCCTGGGCCAGGCGGGGTTTATGGCCATCGGGGCCTATGGCTGTATCAGCTTTACCCTGGATGCGGGGTTCCCCCTGCCGGTGTCGATCCTCCTGGCGGCCCTTCTGACCGCCTGCGCGGGATTCCTCATCGGCTTTCCCACCCTCAAGCTCACCGGGGACTACCTGGCCATCGTCACCCTGGGGTTTGGGGAGATCATCCGGGTGATCCTCACGAATTTACGGTCCGTCACCGGGGGCGCCAATGGCCGGCGGATCACCATCATCGCCATGCTCCAATCGGATATTTCTTTCCTGACGGTTACCTGCTCCCTGGCGGCAATCATTATCCTGCTCCAGAATTTTCTCCGTTCCACCTATGGCAGGGCTATCATGGCGGTCCGGGAGGATGAAATTGCCGCCAATGCCAACGGGATCAGCGTGTTCCGGTACAAGATGGTGGGTTTCGTCATCGCCTCTTTTATCGCCGGTATCGGGGGCGGCCTCTACGCCATGGTTATCGGCTTTGTCAAACCCGATATTGCTTCCTTTGCCAAAAGCATCGACTTCCTCATCTTTGTGGTCTTGGGGGGGATGGGGTCCATTACCGGGGCGGTGTTGGCTTCTTATGTACTCACCGGTCTCCAGGAATTCCTCCGGTTTCTCCAGGACTACCGGCTCCTCATCTACCCGTTGATCCTGATCTTTGTCATGCTTTTCCGGCCCCAGGGCCTTTTGGGGATGAAGGAGCTTTCCTTTGTGCGTCTTTGGACCAGATTCATCGGGTGGCTTCGGAGGCGGAAGGGGGCGGTCGGTGAATAGGGAAAAACAGGATCTGCTCCTGCAAGTTCAGGACATTTCCATCCTTTTCGGAGGCCTTTCGGCGGTGAGCGGCTTTTCCTGCGAGCTTTCCCGGGGGGAACTGGTGGGGCTCATCGGCCCCAACGGCGCGGGGAAAACCACGGTCTTCAATATGCTCTCGGGGCTCTATACCCCCACCGGGGGCAATATTCACTACTGGGACCGGAACGGCAGGGTCCATATACTGGGAAAATTGAGCCCCGCCCGGCTTAACCGAATCGGCATAGGCCGGACCTTCCAGAATATCCGGCTTTTCAGCAATCTCACGGTGGAAGACAACGTGCGGATCGCCCTGCATGCAGGGCGCCGGGAAAGCCCCGTGGATGTCCTTTTCCGGCTGCCCCGGTTTTACCGGGATGAAGCGCGGATGATAAAAGAGACCGGGGAACTCCTCGACCTTTTTAGGATCGCCCATAAAAAGCACGAATTGGCTAAGAATCTGCCCTATGGGGAACAACGAAAGCTGGAGATCGCCCGGGCCCTGGCAGCAGGGCCCCAACTGCTCCTCCTGGACGAGCCCGCTGCGGGGATGAACCCCCAGGAAACAGGGGAACTGATGAGGCTCATCTCCCTGATCCGGAAACAATTTCACCTGACCATCCTCCTCATCGAACACGATATGCACCTGGTCATGGGGATATGTGAACGCCTCCTGGTCCTGGATTACGGCCGTACCATCGCCGAGGGGCTTCCCGAGAATATCCGGCGGGACCCGGCGGTGATCAAGGCATACCTGGGGGATGACGCGGTCAATGAAGGATTGGCGGTAGGGGAGGGGAGTCATGGCTGATTCCTCACCCCTGCTCAAGGTCGTCGGTTTAACCGTTCATTACGGGGCCATCCAGGCCCTGCGGGGGATCAGCTTTGAGGTCGCCCGGGGGGAGATCATCACCCTGATCGGATCCAACGGGGCGGGAAAGTCCACCACCCTGAACGGGATTTCCCAGGTGGTAAAAAAGACCGCCGGAAAAATTGTCTTTGACGGCACCGACATCACCAGCCTTGCCCCGGACCGAATTGTAGCCTCCGGGCTGGTTCAGGTCCCCGAAGGCCGCCGGATCTTTGCCAACCTGACCGTCAGGGACAACCTGGAGATGGGGGCCTACACCCGGAAGGATCGGACCGGGATCCGGCGGGATCAGGAGATGGTCTACGACATTTTCCCCCGGCTCAAGGAACGGCATCGTCAGGTGGCGGGGACCCTCTCCGGGGGAGAACAGCAGATGCTGGCTATGGGCCGCGCGCTCATGGCTTCCCCCCGGCTCCTCCTCCTGGATGAACCGTCCATGGGCCTTGCCCCGATCCTGGTGGACGAGATCTTCGCGGTAATCCGGCGGATCAACGAAAACGGCGCCACGGTCCTCCTGGTGGAGCAAAACGCCTACAAGGCTCTGGGTATCGCCGCCCGGGCCTATATCCTGGAAACCGGCCAGGTGATCAAAAGCGGCCCCGCGTCGGATCTGATGAAGGACGATACCGTAAAAGCCGCCTACCTGGGGGGATAGCAGTTTGTTGCGCTTGTGGATTTAAAACAAAGAGACGGATAATGCTGAAAGCCGGGCCTTCGAGAAAAACCCCTCCGGGGGGGCTGGGGGGTCTATGCGTTTATCCTGGCTCTTTGTTATGCGCCATGTGGATCTGATGGAGCATAGCGCTTGTTGATATTCCCCGCTATTTCCAGGAGCTGCTCCCGGCGGTTGAGTTCCGGATCATCCACCACCGCTTCCAGAAGTTCCTTGAGGATAGCCCCCATCCGCGGGCCGGAGGGTATCCCGATTGCTCCCAGATCCCGGCCCGAAACGGCCAGGTCCTTAAGGGTGAAGGCCCGGCCCTGGGCCAGTACCGCATCGATCCGGCGGATCAGGGGGGCCAGGAGATTTCCATCCGGCTCTATGCCGGCATGGGCATAGGTGTCGGCCAGCCTCAGAGCAAAGAGGTCACCCAGCCGGTCCTCCCCAACTCGGATGATAAAACGGCGTACCGCGGCATCCCCCCAGGAGTCTTCATAGTGAAACATGTGTTCCGCGATAAGGTGGACCACCTGGTCCATCAGGGCGTTTGGATAGCGCAGCCGGGTCATGATCTCCCGGACCATGCGGGCGGATTCCCCCTCGTGGCCGTAGAAGGTATAAGCCCCTGCCCCGTTACTTTGCCGGGTGGGGACCTTTCCTATGTCATGGAAGAGGCCGGCCAGCCGTACCTGAAGGGGGGCCCTGGTCCGGGCGGCATAATCACAGGCCAGGAGGCTATGGTCCAGCACGTCGAAACGGTGAAAGCCCCGCTGGTCCACCCCCCGGCAGCGGCTCAATTCGGGGAGCAGGAGGTCCAAAAGGCTGGTATCTTCCATTAATAAAAGCCCCACCGAGGGTTTCTCCGAGGCGATGATCTTGTCCAATTCGTCCCGGATCCGCTCCGGGGAAACCCGGGCGCTTACTTTCAGGGCGCCGGGGATGGCCGCAAGGGTAGCGCCGTCCACCCTGAAGCCCAATTGGGCGGCAAAGCGGACCGCCCGCAGGGGACGCAGCCCGTCTTCGGCAAAGCGTTCTTCCGCCCTTCCCACACAACGGATGATCCGGTTCTTTATATCCTCTCTCCCGTTGTAGGGGTCCACTATCGGCCCTCCGGGGAGCTTATAGGCAACGGCGTTCATGGTAAAATCCCGGCGGGACAGGTCATCTTCAATGGTGGCCCGGTACCGGACCTGATCCGGCCGGCGTCCGTCGGTATAGCCGGATTCGCTACGGAAGGTGGTAATTTCCAGGGAATGGCCCTTGAGGCGGACCGTAACGGTTCCGTGCTTGATCCCCGAGGGAAAGACCCGGGGAAACAGGGCCATGACCTCTTCCGGAAGGGCATCGGTGGCGATATCAAAGTCCTGGGCCCGTTTACCCCGGAGGATGTCCCGAACCGCCCCCCCCACGAGGTAGGCCGTTTTCCCCCGGGCGTTCAACACTGCCGCAGCTTCCTTGAGAACGGGATGAATATACAGATTGCCCATAGGGAGATATTATACTACAATTATCTTTTCCGGGAAAAGGGAGGAATGATGCGGGGAATCGTGTTTATCGGGGGCGCCGGCCCCGGAGCAGAACTCAGCGGGAGCCTGGTATGTGGGGCGGATCTCATCGTGGCCGCCGACTCAGGCCTCATCGCCGCGGAAAATGCGGGAGTTCGGCCCCACTGGATTCTGGGGGATATGGATTCCCTGGGGGATCCCCGGCGGCTTGACCGGTATGCCCCGGAACGGGTCCTGCGGCATCCACCGGATAAGGACGATACCGATACGGAGTTGGCCCTGCGTTTCCTTTGGGATCAGGGCTGCGATGAAACCTGGATTATCGGGGGGGGGGGAGGGCGGCTGGATCATCTTTTCGCCATCCGCTCCCTCTTTGAACGGCAACCCTGTCCCGACCGCTGGCTGACCGCTGAGGACGATATTCGCTGTGTTTCCGGTGAGGCCTCCTTCGAGGCGCTCCCGGACCGCATGGTTTCGGTCTTTCCCCTGGGGGAAGGCCCCTGGGAAGCAAAAAGCCGGGGGCTCCGCTGGCCGCTGGAGGGCCTCCCCTGGAGCCGGGGATTTTTCGGGATCAGCAATACCGCCCCGGGAGGCTCTTTTTCCATCAAAGCCGAGCAGGGGAGATTCATGGTGATGCTTCCCCTCCCCCGCTGTTGGGCCGGAAGCCCCCCCGCCTCCCCTTTTGACGGGGGTTAATCGGCGTTCCCTTCAAGGGAGAGGTACTGCAGGAGCATCGGGTATTTGGTAAGTAATTCGCCGTATTTGGCCAGTTCGTCCAGGCGGAGCAGGGAGGACAGGTGCCTATCCGCCAGGGCCGTTACCTCGGGCTGGAGAAGCTCCCGCTGCCGGTCAAGGTAATCCTTGTAGAGGGCCTGAGTGGAATGGTAGAGGGCAATGTCCGGCAAATGGGCGGCATGGATCGAACAACTGAGGTTTTCAATGGCCGGAAAAGATTTGGCAATGTCATCCTGCAGCCGGCTTGGGGTCAATCCTAAAAGTTCCTCGATCTTGTCCTCATCCGCCGCATAATCCCGGATGCGCTGGACGACAAAGGTCCGGATATCCTCGGCCAGACGGTCCTCATATTCCCGAAGCCCCGCTTCGTCGGTGATATGGTGGGCACTGATAAGGGAGGGAAGGGAGTCGGCCCGGAGAGTAAAAGAAATGACTCCGTCTATTTTATAAGAAAAATCCGCGGCAAGCCCTGAGAGGGATGCGTATATTTCCGCCGAGGGGAGGCTTGTCTCAAACCGGATGGGGACATCTATGGTTTTGAGGGAATAAACCGAGATAAGCACATTGGTGGGAATAAGCTTATACCACACCCAGCGGAATCTGCCTTCCCGAATAGGCTCGGGATCAAGGCCGTGGGTCTTGGAACGCATCACGCCATAGCTGCCCGGCGGAACCGTCAACTGGACCCAGCCGAAAAAGAAGGCCGTCCCCCCCAGGATGACTGCAATTAATAAAACAACGATAAATTTTTTCATAGAACCTCTTCCTGGTATCTTTCTTGAGTATCATATAATTATATGATAAACTATAAATATGTTAAAAACAACCGCTCCGGATGAGCCTTCCGGGGAGCATGGTTCAAAAAAACGGACTTGGTCCCGGCCCGAAAAAAAGCCGATCCTGGCGCTTCTGGTAAAACGGACGGTTTTCTTTTTCTTTATTATGTGCGTATTAACGGTTTTTTTATATGGAATAGGAACGGTTCGGGAATTTATGGATGCCACCCAGGAGATATTGCTCCGCTTAGCCGCCGTATTCGGGTTTCTCCTCGCGGTGGCGTCGGTCTACGGAATAGGGGTGGACCTCTGGTTCATCCTCTATAAAGGAAAATACCGCTTCTTTCTGGGTGTCGGGGGGTATGCGGCGCTGGGTATATTCGGCATCCTCGTGGCTGCCGCGGCGACTTTTATTGTGGTGATTTCAGGAGGGAACGGTCCATGAACGAAGAAAAACGGCTCTTTGCCCTGCGGGGAGCAACCCGGTCTTTGAATGATGAGGAAGACATTATCCGGCAGGTATCGGCCCTCTACGATGAACTCCTTGCCAGAAACCGCCTGGAGGAAGGGGATATCGTATCGGTGATCTTTTCCGTGACCGCCGATATTGACGTCCTCAACCCCGCCGCCGCCCTTCGCCGATCCGGCAGGGCCGCAGACATAGCCCTCTTTGTGGTTCAGGAGGCCCACTTCCCGGATGCCCTGGACCGGACCATCCGGGTCCTCATCCACTGCTATATGTCCTCCGCCGCCGTCCCCCGGCATAGCTACCTGAACGGCGCCGAAGTCCTCAGGCCCGATCGAAT
>JAITRV010000079.1 GCA_031288215.1 Spirochaetaceae bacterium
GGGGTCAAGATGGACCGCCTCCGCTGGCACCAGCACGGCCCCGGGGAACTGGCCCACTACGCCAAGGACGCCTACGATATCGAATACCTCTTCCCCATGGGCTGGCGGGAACTGGAGGGCGTCCACAACCGTTCAAGCTACGACCTCACCCGGCACAGCGAATATTCCGGCAAGGACCTCCAGTACATCGACCAGGAGAACAACAACGAGCGGTATATCCCCTTCATCATCGAAACCTCCGCGGGGCTCACCCGGACCTTGCTGATGCTTCTCTGCGACGCCTACGACGAGGATGAGGCCGACGGCGAGCAGCGCACGGTGCTCCGCTTCCACCCCGCGGTGGCCCCCATCACCGTGGCGGTCCTGCCCCTGATGAAGAAGGACGGCCTCGCGGAACTGGCCCTGGACATCCGGAACGAACTGCGGGAGGACTTCTCCGTGGACTACGACCAGGGCGGGGCCATCGGCCGGCGTTACCGGCGGCAGGATGAGGCGGGGACCCCCTTCTGCATCACCGTAGACTACGAATCCAAGGACAACGGCACCGTCACCCTCCGCTTCCGGGACTCCATGGAGCAGGTCCGCGTTCCCCGGGCCGAACTGGCAACGCGGCTGCAACAGGAGATAAAAGCCTACAAGCGGACCCGCTGAACCCCCGCCCCCGGAGCTTCACCCCCGCGGGCAGAGGAACAGGCCGGCGGCCCCCCCTCGGGCCATAAAGACCCGGAGGAGGGCCGGCCTATCTGAAGGGAGGATAGCTCCTGCGGGCATCCCACAGCCCCATCCGGGTTTCCCCCCGGATGGCGGGGATGTCCAGGATCATCCCCGGATGGATGAGGTCGGGGTTCTCCGGGTTGGGGAGCTTGCCCCGGTTGGCCTCGTAGAGCAGCCGCCATTTGGTGGGATCGCCGTAGACATAGGCCCGGCCCGCGATATTCCACAGGCAGTCCCGGGTCTCCCCCCAGGGCCGGACCGTGTACTGGTCGGGCAGGGGGCCTTCCCCGGCCGGCGAAGGCGGGACCGGGGAGGGCGGGACCGGCCCCGTCACGGAGGCCAAGGCGTCGATGACCCGGCGGGCGGCGTCAATGGCCTCGTCCCACTCCTCGGAAGCCCTGAAATCCACGGCCTCCCCGTAGGCGGTCTCGGCGCTGCGGTATTCCTCGGGATACCGGGTGGCGGCCCCGACGGAACCGGCCCAGTCGAAGCGGGTCTTGGCGGCCTTGAGGGCGTTGTCGGTTTCCCATATCCTCACCTGGACGGCCACGTATTCGTCGGATAGTTGGGCAAAACGCTGGGATTCCTCCGCATAGGCCACCGAGGCGTCGTAATCCCCGTATTCAAAGGCATCCTCCGCCAGGACGGTGAGCCGTTCACTCTCAATAAAATAGGGGTTGTTCCTGATACGGTCGGGTATTTCCCGGGGAGTATCGGAAGATGACTCCTGGCCGATAAAGACAAAGGGAACCAAGCCCTGAGAGATGGGAGGGGGTATCCAGGCGGCTGCCTGGGGCCCTTCCCACAGGGACCGCCCTCCCCACAGGGCCAGGACGGTCAAAAAAATTCCAATACGGTTCATAGGGCTCCCCCCATCAGCAATTCAGCCTCCCGGGCGGTATCGTCGCTCCGGGAAAGCCGCTCCTGGGCTTCCCGGATGGCATCTTCCGCCAGCCGGCGTTTTTCCTGGGCGATATTCCCCGATTCCCGGAACTGGTCATCCGCCAGGATATAGAGGTTCACCGCCTCATTGAACTTCCGTTCATAGAAGGCCTGATCCCCCGATCCAAAAATTCCCACGGCTCCTTCATACTCCGCCCGGGCCGCCACCGGGGCCTTGAGGTTTATGGCCTCCTGCTGCCGGGAGGCAGCGACGGTCCCCCAGTGGGAGGCAAAGGCTTCCCAGCCGACATCGAGGACCAGGCCGTACCAGAGCAGGGCCTGATCCGCCTTTTCCCGGGCCCCCTCCATATCGCCCCCCTCATAGTCGTCCCAGGCGGCGTCATAGATCTCACCGGCAAACTCAAAATTAATGGGATCGTATTTTGCAAAATCCCGGTCCTCAATCTCCTGCCGGATCTTGAGGGATTTCATGGAGGTTTCCAGTATCCCGTAGCTCCCCAGGGCAAGCAGGGCCGCGGCTGCCGCCTCCTCATACTGCCCGGCGTGGTACGTGTCCGCGGCCTCCTCAAAGGCCTCGTCCGCCGCGAGGAAGCGATCCGGCCACTGATCCGGCGCTCCCGCCTCGACGGCCCCGGCGCGGGCCTTGTTCAGGGCCGCCTCCATATCCGCCGCATAGAGGGGCCGGCTCTTTTCGGCCAGGGCCTCGTAGGCGGCGGCCGCGGCGTCATAGGCCTCCAGGGCGGCCTTCAGCGCCCCCAGGGTTCCCGTCTCCGGCTCACCGATGGCCCCGGCGCCCGTTTCCGCCGCCTCCCATTCCTCGGGGAAATACCGGGAACTCTCGGCGGTTACCGCCGCCGCCCGGGATGCCAGGAGCCGGTTCTTTGCCGCCTCCAGCCGGTCCAGGGCCGCCTGATCCGGCGGTTCCTGGTCGGGATCACGCGCCGGGGGCGGCGGGGCCGGCGGGGCCGGTTCGACGGGGCTTTCCTCCACCGCCGGAGGGCTCTCCGCCGGGGCCGGCGTACCGGCACAGGATATGACCGCCATGGCCGCAATCCCGATAACCATGACAATCCCTAATAACTTAGTCATAAATAAATCCTCCCGGATTTTTACAAGATGCGCAGAATTCCTTCAGCAGAACTTTTTCAATCTTATTATCTCCAGTTCCAGTATATGCCCTTTTAGACCGGTGGGCAAGAAGGAACCGCGAGAAATTCAGGCTCCGGCGCGTCACAGGGGAAACAGGTAATGCTGTTCCCCCGATCCCCCGGCCGGGAAGCCGCTGCCGAGATCGGCGATGGCCCACTGGGTCATCCGGTCGCAGCGTTCATTGAATTCATTGCCCGCGTGACCCCTGATCCACACCCAGTCGATCTGAAAATTCGCGCTCAGGGTGTCCAAGCGCTCCCAGAGATCCCGGTTTTTGACCAGTTTCCGGTCGCTGGTCCGCCAGGCGTTCTGTTTCCATGCCCGGATCCACAGGGTCATGCCCTTTTGGAGGTACTGGGAGTCGGTAAAGACGGTAATGCGCCGGGACGGGATTTCCAGCGAGCGCAGGGACTCCAGGGCGGCAGCCGCGGCGGTCAGTTCCATGCGGTTATTGGTGGTGTTCGGCTCCCCGCCGTATTTTTCGGCGAGGATCTCCGATTTCCCCTTCGGGACCGCGTGGGGCCCCTTCCCGCCGGCGGCCTGGTCCTCCGGCACCTCATCCCGGACAATCACATACGCCCAGCCGCCGGGACCGGGATTTCCCGAGCAGCCGCCATCGGTATAAATTTTTATACTCATGCATTTCCTTAAAATGTTTTTATAAAAATAACCCTCCTTCAACATCAGGGGTATCATGGGCCATCCCCCTGACGCCGAATCCGATGGGGCCGGGTATAGACCTTACTATGTTTTATAAAGAATTCATAGGGCCTGTCCGGGAATTTTATCAGGCGCCCCCCATTCTTCTCGATTCTTCTCAATTCTTCTCGATTTTTTTCGATTTTTCTCAAAATCACCCTCATATTATGATTTTTATGGCTTTTTGCTCTTGCCGTTATGGAAACAATTTAGTATTTTATATAAAAGTCCTCATCTCTTGATGAGGCGATAATCCAGTTCATATTATACCGGTCTTACCGCATCCAGGCGCGAAGTCCTGTTGTTGCCCGGAAACCCGGTAATAAAAGAGGAGAAAAAATTTATGGCAAAGCAGTTGTTGTTCAACGAAGATGCCCGCCGCAAATTGCTCTCAGGGGTTGAGCAAATTTCCAAAGCCGTCAAAGTAACCCTGGGACCCAAGGGCCGAAACGTTCTGTTGGAAAAGAAATTCGGGGCCCCGACGGTCACCAAGGACGGCGTGTCCGTGGCCAAGGAAGTCGAACTTTCCGATCCCTTTGAGAACATGGGAGCCCAGCTTCTGAAAGAGGTGGCGACAAAGACCAATGATGTCGCCGGGGACGGAACCACTACCGCCACGGTCTTAGCCTACTCATTGGTTAAGGAAGGCCTCAAGTCCGTGGCCGCCGGGATGACCCCGATCGAACTGAAACGGGGCATCGATAAAGCCGTGGAAATCGCCGTGGAGGAGATCAAGAAGAACTCCAAGGAAATCAAGGACAAGGAAGAGATTTCCCACGTCGCGTCGGTTTCCGCCAATAACGACAGCGAGATCGGCAATACCATTGCCGACGCGATGGAAAAGGTGGGAAAAGACGGGGTCATCACCGTGGAAGAGTCCAAGACCATGGACACCACCATCGAATTCGTGGAGGGAATGCAGTTTGACCGGGGTTATATCTCCGCCTACTTCGTGACCGACCGGGATACCATGTCCTGCGTCTACGAAGACGTGTTCATCCTGATCCACGACAAGAAGATCTCCTCGATGAAGGACATGCTCCCCCTCCTGGAGAAGGTCGCCCAAACCGGCAAGCCCCTGCTGATCATCGCCGAAGATGTGGACGGGGAAGCCCTCTCCACCCTGGTCCTGAACAGCCTCCGGGGAACCCTCAAGACCGTCGCCGTCAAGGCTCCGGGCTTCGGGGACCGCCGCAAGGCCATGCTGGAGGATATCGCCATCCTCACCGGCGGGGAGGTCATCACCGAAGAGGTGGGGCTCAAGCTGGAAAATACCGATATTTCCCAGTTGGGCAAGGCAAAGACCGTCAAGATCGACAAGGACAATACCACCGTTATTAACGGCGCGGGGAAACCCAAGGATATCCAGGACCGGATCGCCCAGATCAAGGCCCAGATCGAGGACACGACCTCGGATTACGACCGGGAAAAACTCCAGGAGCGGCTGGCCAAGCTCGCCGGCGGGGTGGCGGTGATCAACGTCGGGGCCGCCACGGAAGTGGAACTCAAGGAAAAGAAGCACCGGGTCGAGGACGCCCTCAGCGCCACCCGGGCGGCCATCGAAGAGGGTATCGTCCCCGGAGGCGAACTGGCCCTGATTCAGGCCGCCATTGCCCTGGACAAGGCGGATACCGTGGGGCTCACCGACGATGAGAAGGTGGGCTTCAAGATCGTGAAACGGGCCCTGGAGGAACCGATCCGCCAGATCGCCGAAAACGCCGGGGTGGACGGCGCGGTCATCGCCGACCGGGCGAAGACTGAAAAGAAAGGCATCGGCTTTGACGCGGCCAAGCTGGAATGGGTGGACATGGTGAAGGCCGGTATCATCGACCCCGCCAAGGTAACCCGCTCGGCCCTGCAGAACGCCGCTTCCATCGCGAGCCTCCTCCTGACCACGGAGTGCGCCATTACCGACATCCCCGAGAAGAAGGATCCCCTTCCTCCGGGCGGCGGCGGCATGGGCGGCATGGGGGGCATGGACTACTAACATCCCAGGCCGGGGGGTACTCCGGCACCAGCCGGGGGATACCCCCCGGCTGATCCCAATCGGCACGGGCCGGCACGAGAGAGATCTGCCGGGGGGTCCTGGCGGCTGGGAACACATGGGTCCCCCCAAGGGGCCCTCCCCTGTGTTCTCCCACCCCCCCCTCCGCGATTCTGGTCCGTGCCGGCCCGTGCCGTTATTTCCGGCGGGGGGGCGGGTACATGGCCGGATGAGGCTGTCGTGGCGGGCTGTAGTGAGGGCGGTACGGGGGCAAGAAGCCGGGGACGGGTGACCGGGCGTGGGGCCCGGCATAGGCCGCCGCTGGGGATAAGGCTCAGGCCCCGCCTCGGTACAGCGCCCAAGCAGGTGCGTAGGGCGTTCAGCCGAGCAGGCGACCGGGCGTGGGGCCCGGCACAGGCCGCCGCGGGGGATAAGGCATCAGGCCCCGTCTGCCTTTACCGCGTAGGGACGGGTCCCGCAGCCGGGGACGGATGCCGTGGCCGGCTGCGGTGGAGTCGGTATGGGGGGCAAGAAGCCGGGGGCGGGCGGAAAGTTGATAGCACTTATACCCCCCGTAACTGGTGGATTTCTTCCTCCAAGCGCCGAATCTGCTCCGCGTATTGAGCCGTTGCTTCTTGCCGGCCTTTTTCCAGGCCCTCCTCCAAGCCTTCTTGCCGGCCTTCTTCCCAGCCCTCCTCCCGCTCTACGGCAAGAGCATCTTCTAAGTTCCATTCCGTAAATAGCATACTCGTTACCTCCGTTCCGTGGGTTTCCAAAAACTCCTTCAGAATGTCTTGGTTTATGCACTCTTTGATCGCCGCCTTGATCGCCTCTTCCCGGCTGCTCCCC